>JANOOS010000399.1:0-3894 GCA_031421455.1 Nitrospira sp. | reverse complement strand
CCAAGGCAAGGCGACCCATGACCAGATTCTGGCCTATCTTCAATCCCTCTACGGCCCGCTCGACCGCACACCAGGTCAGATCGCCAGCGGCCCCGTCAAATTCTTTAGCTGGACTGGGTTCGAAACCGACGTGAAACTCCGATACGAGATCGGCACCGATCGCGGCATCATCTTCTTCGAGAGTCAGCAGCTCCGCCAAAAAATGACCGACAGCAACACAGACACCGTTAACTGACACCCCGCCCGCTGATTGATCTTCTTCAGACATTCGGCTGACAGCTGAGGCACAGTAGTCCACCTTCAAAGCCTTCACCAAAACTCGTCGGGAGCCACTCGACATCCGCTCTGTCACCATCTGCCTTATTGCCCCCGAGGGCATGGAGATCTCCATCTCTGCAAGATGCTCAAAATGGCCGTCCAGCAAGGCCGCAGCCGATGAAAGCACCGGAGGCGTAGCTCTTCTCACCCGCCCCCCCAAGCTGCCAAGACAGCTTGTTCTCCGAGTGGGCTACGTTGAGGATGCTTTCGAGGGGAGAACGCTGCCTGGTGAAAGGCGCGTCTCGGCGAGCCAGGGATGGGCGGGTGAGAAGGGTGACTTTTCAGCATCTTGCGGGGGAAACCCGCGCCAATTGTGCCCTACCGCCCAACTCCCCCTTCTGGTGGAGCCCCCACCCCCCCTCATGAGGGATAGTCGAAACTCTCGCATGCGGTATCCTAAGTCTGACAAGGAAAACAGAGGAAACACCGATGAAACTGCCCCACTCACTTTCGGGATTAAAAAACCAGAAATCTCATTCACTCTTGGATCAGCGCTACGCTGAACGAGTTTCAATGTGGTGCAGAATCAGCTACTCCAGCCAGGTAGGCGCACGAATCGTCACAGGAGAGGCAACCCTGAAAGATCTCTCCAAAACAGGGTGCAAGATCTTGAGCACGGCCCCGTGCCCGCTAGGTAGCACTCTCACTCTGTTCCTAAACCTGAAAGATGGACAGGATCCGATGCGTCTCACCGACGTCATCGTCTCCCGAATTTCCAGAGACTCGTTTGCCGTCCGATTCCCCAAGATGTCGACAGAAGAACGGAGACGGCTGCAAGAAGTGATATTGAGACATATCAGGATGTCGTCTCTGGAGGATCGGCGGGCGGCATTCCGTATCGTCTAAACGTCGATCCAACGCCACGGAGGGTCATGGATACTCATACTATCGCGCCCATTACTGCCGGAGTAGCGGACCTCCCCGGTCACTCTGATCGCCGGCATGGCAGCCGGACCTCAACGTTCTTCTCATTGTTCTATTCCTACATGGATTCCGGCCAGACGCTGATCGGTGACGGCATCGTCACCGATCTTTCATCAAGCGGGATCGGCATACGGGGAAATCGGTCGGTCGCACCCGACATGGACCTAACCCTCTCCATCGACCTTCCTGGAATGGAAAAGCCATTTTCCATTACCCAAAGCCGGGTCTCCTGGGTTGAAGGATGTCGATTTGGGGTGGAGATAAAGACCTTGACGTTGGAAGAAAAGAATCATCTGCGATTCTTCGTATGAACTCGCGTCATCCTCTCAGTCCACAACGGAGGCATCTGAGACCAGAGCAAGAACAAGGAGGTATCCACATGAGACGACACCAGGTCGCATCTAGAAACGGGCTTCAGTCTGTGACGGAAGTGGCCAATCGAAGGCAAAGCCCCCGCCCTTCGATAGAGTTCGGGTTGATGTACTCAACCCAAGACCATTCCGGCGAAATTATCATGGGCGATGGCATGGTCACGGATCTCTCGCCCACAGGATTGGGTATTCGCGGCAACGCCTCGGTCAAGCAGGGGATGGACCTCACGATCTTTCTCTACCTCCCAGATGGACAAGACCCACTGTTTATAATGGAAGCGAAGGTGGCTTGGGTAATGGAAGCGAAGGTGGCTGGGGCTTCAGGACGTCGGTTTGGAGTCGAGATCCTCAAGATGAACCTACGGGAACGAAACCGGCTCTCGTATTTCTTGCGCTCGAATCTCGCATATTCCGATTAACTGTTCGCCTCCTACAACGAGAACCAATGATCGGACGACGGCGGATAGACAAACGAGTGTCGGCTCATTCCCCAGTTCAAACCACTGCCCGCAGGGTGGCCCGACGGATCCCTGTCCAGATCATGGCTCGCTTTGCAGCAGCAGATAGCTTCAAACAGGTTGGCGATGGAGTAGCCCTTGATCTGTCCGAGCGCGGGTGTAAACTCCGCAGTGCACGGGCGTTGCCCATAGGACATTTCAGGGCTCTCTATCTGATAATTCCTGAGACATCCCGTCTGGTTCTCATCTCAGAGTTTCGGGTGATCTGGGCAGCGGAAAATGAATACGGAATCGAATTTCTTCACATCATGGCACGAGAGCAATCCCGGCTTCGCCATTTCATTTGGAAGCAGATGAACCGGCCCACACTCAAAGGCAAGCCCTCCTCGCTTACCATCCAAGACGATTCCAGCCCACGGCGGCCACAGCTGAAATCCTTGCCTTAGCCCGCATTATTCATGAACACTTCTGCTGCACGCGCGGATACGCGGCTGTGACGGGCTGTCTCGCCGTTCAGCCCTTCGACATACTGTTGGGGACTGGCACTCTTCTTCTCAGTGCCTGTCCCCGTCTGAGGAGCGGGACAGGCACTGCCGCAGACGGCAGAGCCAGTCCCTGGCTCCGAGTGCCGTCTCGCGCCCCCTCCCTCACTCTCCCCATAATATGGGGAGGGATGGGGTGGGGGGCGACGAACCTTCATGAGAAATGCAGGCTAGTGCGGTTCCGAGCCAATACTTGCCCCTTGGAATCGCTGCATGCTAGGATTCTGGTGAGTAAGCACTCACTTACCATGAAGAAACGAACGACACAGACCACGAACAGGAACGGAAAGCGGGCTTCTGCGCGCGACCGTCAGGCCAGCCTCATCCTGGCCGCCGCATCGCTCTTCGCCGGGAAAGGGTTCAACGGCACCACAACAAAAGAAATTGCCAAATCGGCGGGCGTGAGTGAGGCGCTGGTCTTCAAGTATTTCCCGACAAAACGAACGCTTTACGCCGCAATCCTGGCAGAAAAAGTGACCGTCAACGAACTGCTCGACGCAGTGGAGGCTGCAGCCAAAGCACACGACGATCATCGTGTGTTTACGATGATTGCGAGCTATCGCATTCGCCCCGGCGTCGATTCGACACTCTTACGACTCCTCTTATTCAGTGCGCTGGAAGGGCACGAACTATCCGACATGTTCTTCGGCAAGCATCACAAGGTGTTCTATGACCACCTTGCCGCATATATCCGTACAAGGATTGAAGATGGCGCATTTCGTCCGGTCGATCCCCTCCTGGCGGCCCGCGCGTTCATCGGCATGGTCGTCCATCATCGTCTGCTCCATGAGATATTCGGAGTCCCGATGCATCAATCCCATGAAGACACGGTGGCAACCTATGTCGATCTCTTCCTTACCGGACTGATCAAGACGCCGGCCGACCGTAAGGTACCGGGAAGGCGATCGCGATGAATCCCCTGAAACAACATCCGATTGTCACGCTCGGGGTAATCATTTTCTTTGCGATCACGGCCCTCGTCGTGTTTCGTCTCAGCAGCGGCGCCAAAACCGATGCCCGTAAAACCCGCATCATCACCGTCGCCACCGTAGCGCCGCTGAAACAAGATCTCGACATTCGACTCACCTATACCGCCGACATCACTCCCAACCAGTCGGTCAATTTATTCTCACGGGTGAACGGCTACATCGCAAAAATCTATGTCGACAAAGGCGATCTGGTCAAAGCCAACCAGCTTCTGATCGAGATCGACCACTCGGATTATCGGCATGCCGTCGACCAGGCCAAGGCAAACCTGGCTGCAGCCAAAGCGAGAGTCTC
>JANOOS010000398.1:0-2671 GCA_031421455.1 Nitrospira sp. | reverse complement strand
GGCCTCAGCGTGAGATAAATCGCTTGGCCCTTCCGTTTGAGCAGCAAGAGGACCGCTTGATCCTTGGCTAGGCTGGAAGCAGCTTGTTCATAGGACTTGAGCGAGCTCACCGCCTTGCGATTGACTTCGAGAATAATGTCGCCTTCGCGCACACCCATTTCTTCCGCCGTGCTTCCAGACTTGACCCTGATCACCACCACACCGCGCTCGACGCCCTTCAATCCATACCGAGTAGCCAGTTCCTCGTTGACCTCACGGACCTCGATATCCGACAGGAGCCCCGTCGGCACCGATGACTCTCTGCTCTCCTCTGCGCCAGGCTGTCCTAACGATTTGGGCTGTTCCACGATCGCAACCTCGATCGTTTTCGGCTTCTTGTCCCGGATCAACTTGACCGAAACCTTCTTCCCGATCGGAGTCTGTGCAACGGCATTCCTCAAATGCGTCGGCGAATCCATCGACTTGCCGTCATATTCAATAATGACATCTGCGCGTTCAAATCCTGTTTTCTTCGCGGGGCTATCGTCCATGACATCGCTGACGAGCACACCCTTCGTCTCGGTGATCCCAAACTGTGTGGCCAGCTCAGGAGTCAAATCTTGAATCGCGACACCGAGCCAGCCACGGACGACCTTCCCTGTTCGCACTAATTGATCCATGATGGCGCGTGACAGATTGCTCGGCACCGCAAACCCGATCCCCATGCTACCGCCGCTCTGGCTGAAAATCGCCGTATTGATCCCGACCAACTCGCCACGGACGTTGACCAACGCGCCTCCGGAATTGCCCGGGTTGATCGCCGCATCGGTTTGAATGAAGTCTTCGTACTCGGCAATACCCATACTGGCCCGTCCGACTGCGCTCACGATTCCCATCGTCACAGTCTGGGTAAGCCCGAACGGACTCCCCACGGCCAACACGTACTCCCCAACTTCGAGTTGATCGGAGTCGGCCCAGGGAATGGTTGAGAGCCCTGTCGCTTCGATTTTCACGATCGCGATATCCGTCTTCGCATCGGTTCCGATCAGCTTGCCCTTAAACTCCCGCTTGTCCGACAAAAAGACCCGAATGTCGTCGGCCTTGTTCACCACATGATTATTGGTGACGATCAAGCCATTGGATTCCACAATGACCCCGGACCCCTGGCCACGCTCTTTTGGCTCTCGCTGGGGGGCATCCCGCTTGAAAAATTCGTCGCCGAAGAACTTGCGAAAAAACGGATCGTCGAGCGGCGAGCCGTGAGGATTTTCCCCTGATTTTCCGCTTCGCGTCGCCGAAATATTGACGACCGCCGGCTTCACCAATTTGGCAATCTCAACGAAGTTTTTCCCACTCCCTCCTCCCATCGGCAACTGTGGCGCGGTCGCCACTGGAAGAGCAATGGGGCTGGGGATCGGCTCAGGCCCGGCCGTGCCAGTCGGCAGCCAATTCAGGTTAGAAGCCACCACGATCCCGATGATAATCCCCCCGGCGATCAAGATCCACGGAACCAGCCAGGCGCGAACGAGTTTCATAGATAATCCTTACTCTTCATCCCTTGTAAATTGAACGATTCACACACAATCGGCGCATCACTTCATCTCGCCGGAGTATATCCCCATGATGGTATGGAGAAACTTGATCGCCTCTGTTTTGGGACGCTGGAACGAGTTCCGGCCAATGATGGAGCCAAACCCGCCGCCGTCACGAATGGCACGCGCCTCCTCATACACATGCTGATCCTCGCTCTTGGCCCCTCCGGAGAAGATGACGATCCGGCGCCCATCGAACGAACTCTGCACCACATGCTTGACCCGTTCCGCCAAGGTCGCAATCGGAATCTTGGCCGATTCGTATACCTTCTTCGCCGCAGCCTGCTCAAGATGCGCCGTAGGAAGCTTGACCTTTATGAAGTGGGCGCCGAGCTGGGCTGCAATCTGCGCCCCATACGCCACCACATCGATCGCCGTCTCCCCTTCCTTGCTGAGTATCGACCCGCGCGGGTACGACCATACGACGACCGCCAACCCACAGTCCTTCGCCTCTTCTGCAATCGCGCGCAATTGTTGATACATAGTGTTGCAGTGCGATGACCCAGGATAGATCGTAAATCCGACCGCCGAGCACCCGAGCCGGAGCGCATCCTTCACGCTGCCGGTGACCGAGGGCAAGGGGTCTTTTTCATCATGCAAGACATCGTGATTGTTCAACTTCAGAATCAGCGGAATCCGACCGGCAAACTCAGCGGCACCGGCTTCAAGAAATCCCAGTGGAGCGGCGTAGGCATTGCAGCCGGCATCGACCGCCAACTGAAAATGATAGAGCGGATTGTATCCTCCGGGGTTGGCGGCAAAACTCCGGGCCGGACCATGCTCAAATCCCTGGTCCACAGGAAGGATGACCAACTTACCAGTCCCTGCCAATTTCCCATGGAGCAACAAACGGGCGATATTCGTTTTTGTTCCCGCATTGTCGCTGCTGTACCAGCTGAGAATCTCCTGTACCCGATCAGCCATGTCTCTCCTCCTGTGAATTCGTGAAGCGTTCCGAATCAGGCATTCAGGCTGAAGGCTGCTAGCCGATCTTGTTCATTTGGTCTATCTGGTCTGTCTCGTCTGTCTTGTGTATTTGATTGAACCAGACCAACCAAATAGACCAGATGACCAGACAGACCTCCCTTCAGCCTGAACCC
>JANOOS010000397.1:0-3139 GCA_031421455.1 Nitrospira sp. | reverse complement strand
TACAGGGTGACCGGGTTACGCTTGATGTAGCCGGCATGCGAGATCGTCACGACCACTTCTTCGTTTGCGATCATGTCTTCCAGGGTGATCTCCGCTTCTTCTTTCACGATCTGCGTGCGGCGGTCGTCCTTGTAGGCCTCGCGCACCTCGATCAACTCATCCTTGACGATCGTGCGAACCAGCGCTTCGCTGCCCAGGATCGACTTGAGGCGCTCGATCTGCTTCAAGACCTCTGTGTATTCCTCGATGAGTTTATTGCGCTCCAATTGCGTAAGCCGCTGGAGCCGCATTTCCAAGATGGCATTCGACTGAATTTCGCTCAGCGAGAACTCTCGCATCAGGCCGATTCGGGCTTCATCGGGCGATTGCGCCCGCCGGATTAAGGTAATCACCGCATCCAGGTTATCGAGGGCGATCTTAAGGCCTTCAAGGACATGAGCCCGCTCTTCCGCCTTGCGCAACTCGAACGCGGTCCGGCGAACGATGACTTCGCGCCGGTGCTCGATAAAGTGATGCAGGATCTGCTTGAGGTTCAGCACTTCGGGCCGGTTGTTCACCAGCGCGAGCATGATGACCCCGAACGTCGTCTGGAGCTGTGTGAGCTTATATAGATTGTTCAGGGTGATGAGCGGGATTTCGCCGCGCTTCAGTTCGATGACGACGCGGATGCCGTCCCGATCGGATTCGTCGCGCAGATCGGAAATCCCCTTGATCCGTTCGTCACGGATCAACTCGGCGATCTTTTCGATCAGCTTGGACTTATTGACCTGATAGGGTAGTTCCGTGACGATCAACCGTTCGCGATCCGTGCGTTCATCGGACTCAACCTTCACTTTCGCGCGCAACGTGAGGAGGCCCCTCCCACTCTCGTAGGCGGACTTGATACCGGACGTTCCATAGATGAATCCGGCCGTCGGAAAGTCGGGACCAGGAATCTTTTTCATCAACTGGGCAATCGTGATGTCCGGGTTCTCCAAGAATAGGAGGAGCGCCTCGATCACTTCGCCGATATTGTGAGTCGGAATGTTGGTGGCATAGCCCACCGCAATGCCGCCGGCGCCGTTGACGAGCAGATTCGGGATTTTAGAGGGGAGTACCAGCGGTTCGACCAGAGACTCGTCGTAGTTCGGCCCGAAATCGACCGTATCCTTGTCGATATCAGCGAGCATGTCCTCAGCAACCTTGGTCAGGCGTGCTTCGGTATACCGCATGGCTGCCGGCGGATCGCCGTCGACCGACCCATAATTGCCCTGACCGTCCACAAGCATATAGCGCATGTTGAAGGGTTGCGCCATTCGAACAAGCGTGTCGTAGATCGCACTGTCCCCGTGGGGATGGTAGTTCCCCATGATCTCGCCGACAATCTTGGCGGACTTGCGATAGGCCCGGTTCGACGCCAGGCCCATTTCGTTCATGCCGTGGAGGATGCGGCGATGGACCGGCTTGAGGCCGTCACGCACGTCGGGGAGCGCCCGGCCCACGATGACGCTCATCGCGTAACTCAGGTACGACGAGCGCATCTCGTCCTCGATGGCGATGTGTCCTAGTCTTTCATCAGGTGGCATCGTCTCTCCAAATCCATGGTTTATGGATGATGGTTAATGGGCGACGCTCAATGGATCCATCGACCATTTACCATCAACCATGAGTCCTACACGTCTAGATTTCTGACTTCCAGCGCGTGGGCTTGAATGAAGTTTCGTCGGGGTTCGACCTCATCGCCCATGAGAATCGTGAAGATCTCGTCGACGCCCGGCACGTCTTCCAGTTTGACTTTCAACAGCGTCCGGACTTCCGGGTTCATCGTCGTTTCCCAGAGCTGATTCGGGTTCATTTCGCCGAGACCTTTGTAACGCTGGATACCAAGTCCGTGCTTGCCCTTATCGAGAATCGCCTTGACCAACTCAACCGTCGCGGGCTGGAGCTGCTCCTGACCGTCGGCTTTAATCTTGTACGGCGCCCTGCCCAAGCCGATCGCCGATGGTGAGAGCTTCTGCAACTCGCGGAATTCAGCAGAGCCGACTAGCACGTGCGTCACGTCAAAACTATAGGTGGCCCCGTTGGCAAGTAGCCGACATGTAATTTTGTTCGATTGATGTTCCTCGTCCTCAACGATATCCAACGTTGGCGTGAGCTTTGGATAGACCACCGCGAGAGTTTTCTTCACGTTGGCCACGACCTTCTTGAGCGCCGCCTGATCCTTGAGGAGCTCGCGATCGAGTCCCGGCTCATCCACAAATGCCCGCACCATACTGGCCTCGTGCGATTTCTTATTGAGCCGGCCGAGCAATGTCTCGAAGGCGATCAGCTTCTTGAGAATGGGCAAGAGCCGCCGTCCCGTGACATACCCTTGGACCCCTTCCACGTACACTTCCACATCCTCGACGGCAATATCGGCCAGGTGCTCGTTCAATGCCGTCTCATCTTTGAGATACCGTTCCGTCTTGCCCTTCTTCACTTTGAAAAGCGGCGGCTGTGCAATATAGATGTAGCCTCGTTCGAGCAGCTCCGGCATCTGCCGGAAGAAGAACGTGAGGAGCAGAGTCCGGATGTGGCTCCCGTCCACGTCGGCATCCGTCATGAGGATGATCTTGTGGTACCGCGCCTTCGCGATATCGAACGAATCTTTGTCTGGCTTTTCAGACTCTTCGCGCTTGCGGCCGATGCCGGTTCCGAGAGCCATGATCAAGGTCCGGATCTCATCGCTAGAGAGCATCTTGTCGAATCGCGCCTTCTCGACGTTGAGGATCTTGCCCTTCAGCGGCAGGATCGCCTGAAACTTGCGGTCCCGTCCCTGCTTCGCTGAACCGCCTGCCGAATCGCCCTCAACGATATACAGCTCGCTCAAGGCCGGATCCTTCTCCGAACAGTCGGCCAATTTGCCGGGAAGCGAGCCCCCGTCGAGTGCGCTCTTCCGTCGGATGAGCTCTTTCGCTTTTCGCGCCGCTTCACGAGCACGCGCCGCGTCGATCGCTTTCCCGATGACCTTTCGGGCCACCGTCGGGTTTTCTTCGAAATAGGTCCCGAGCGCTTCGTTGACCGCGGACTCGACGATGCCTTTCACCTCACTATTGCCCAGCTTGGCTTTCGTCTGTCCTTCGAACTGAGGATTCCGGACCTTGACGCTGACGACGGCGGT
>JANOOS010000396.1:0-3665 GCA_031421455.1 Nitrospira sp. | reverse complement strand
ATGAAGGCTCTCGTCACTGGCGCAACCGGATTCATCGGCGGCGCAGTGGTGCGAGCGCTGGTCAAGAGCGGCATCGACGTCCGCGTCCTAGCCCGTGCTGGCGCCGACCTCCAGAATATTCAAAATCTGACCGTCGAGCGGGTCGAAGGCGACCTGCGCGATCCGGCCTCGTTGCACCGATCGCTCACCAGCTGCCAACAGCTCTACCATGTCGCAGCGCACTATGCGCTCTGGGCCAAAGACCCCTCGATCTTTTACGACATCAACGTCACCGGCACGAAAAATCTGCTGGAAGCGGCCCGCGACGTCGGCGTTGAACGGATCGTCTACTGCAGCACCATCGGCGCGATCGGCCTTCCGCCTGGTGGAGGGCTCGGCACGGAAGAAACGCCCGTCTCTCTCGAACAGATGGCCGGCCACTACAAACGGTCGAAGTACCTGGCAGAGCAAGAAGTCTTAACCCTCGCAAAGGCAGGACTGCCAGTCGTCATCGTCAATCCCAGCGCCCCGGTCGGCGCAGGCGACGTGAAACCGACTCCGACAGGACAGGTCATCGTGGATTTCATGAAGGGCCGCATGCCGGCCTATATCGAAACAGGCATGAATATCGTGGACGTCGATGACGTGGCAGCCGGCCATCTGCTCGCGATGGAGAAGGGACGGATCGGCGAGCGCTACATTCTGGGCAACAAGAATTTGATGCTGCGTGAAGTATTTGAGATCTTGAGTCGCCTGACCGGCATCAAGGCGCCCACGATCAAGCTGCCCAGATTGGCAATTCTCCCGTTAGCCTATGCCAACCAATGGATCGCGAATCTCACAGGCCACCCGCCACGCATCCCACTTGAAGGCGTGAAGATGGCCAAGTACAAAATGCACTACGATTGCAGCAAGGCGATCAGGGAACTCGGCATCCCTCAGACGCCGCCGGAGGTTGCGCTTGAGAAAGCGGTGCGCTGGTTTAGGTCTCACGGCTATGTGTAGCCGTGAGAGTTTTGAGTTCTGAGTTATGAGTTCTAAGTTGCCGGAGAAGTAGCAACTTCAACGCATACGCTTCAAGCTCTGAGCGCGATGCAACAATCGAATCAACATTCCGACCCTCAAGACCACGCTAAATTCGCCTTGTGAGACCTCGCCAACTCAGAACTCAAGACTCATAACTCAGAACTGATGGACCAGATTACTCTTCTCTATAAGACCATCCTCTTCCGTCCCTACGTCTTCGCCTTTCTGGCTGCGTTTTTGTTCGCCGCGATCAAGCTGATTGGCTGGCCACGAACCTGGCGGTTCTGGCTGATTAGCTGGGCTACGGCCTTCGTCTGTGAATTTTCTTCGACACGCACCGGTATTCCCTTCGGATGGTACCACTACAACGGCTCGACGGTGGGCCAGGAGCTCTACTTCTTCGACGTCCCGTTCATGGACTCGATCTCATTCAGTTTTCTTCTCTACGCTGCCTATTGCGTCGCGCTCTGTTTCATTCTTCCAATCGGATCGTCCTCTGCTTCCACATGGCCAATACTCAAACCGCTCCATCTTGATATGAACGCACGAACGAGTTGGCCGGTGCTCTTGCTGACCGCCTTCTTGTTTGCCTTTATCGACATGGTGATCGATCCGGTAGCCCTCCGCGGCGACCGCTGGTTCCTGGGAAAGATTTATTACTATCCAGACCCAGGACTGCACTTCGGCGTCCCGTTCGCCAATTATGTCGGATGGGCCGTCGTCGGGCTCATCTCCCTTGCCATCTATTTTCCGCTCGAACGCCGACTGCCCGCGCTCTCACCTCCCCCGTCAGCCACGCCTCAACTCCTGCTGGGCGTCGGCCTCTATTACGGTGTTCTGGCCTTCAACCTCAGCATGACCTTCTGGATCGGCGAATCGTTCATGGGGATGAGCGGGCTGCTCATGCATCTCCCCGTCATCGCCCTGCTGCTATTTCGTCTTGCAGGACCGTATAGAAGCCAGGCGAGGGGCTAGTGGCACGCGGCAATGGGGACGTAAGGCGTGAAACGTGAGGCGTTAGGCGAATCCCGCTCGACCCCCTCACGCCCTTACCCTTTACGCCTTACGTCCCCATCGCCTCTCGCCCACACATTGGCGATTGCAGCAGAAACGCTCATGAATCATGCGGGCGGGCTAGCCCTGTGGCAATCAGGCAAAAGACTTTGTATAGTGGTTGCTTGCTGCCATGCGAACGAAACTGATCGTCTTCTTCATCGTCATGGGCGTTGGGATTGCCGGCGCCTTAGGATGGATAGGGTATCAATTGTTCACGACCGGTTTTAGCGCCAAAACCGAGCCTCATGCCCTGGAGGTCTTCATCGCGCGGCAAGTCCGCCACCTGGCCATCCCGGTCGAACAGCGAAACAGGCAGAATCCCATCCCCTTGAGCCCCGACGTGATCAAAGAATCGCTGGCACATTTCGCCGATCACTGCGCACTCTGCCATGCGAACGACGGGAGCGGCCAGACGCCCATCGGCAAGAACGTCAACCCCAAAGCGCTGGACCTCCGGTTACCCGACATCCAATCGATGTCGGATGGTGAAATCTTCTGGGTCATCCATAACGGTATCCGCTTCACCGCCATGCCAGCCTGGGGAGAGGGCGACCCAGCAGAGGACAAGGACAGTTGGAAACTGGTCCACTTCATTCGCCATCTCCCACAACTGACGCCGGACGAACTCGACCGGATGAAGAAACTCAATCCCAAGACAAGAAAAGACCTGGAAGAAGAAGCCGCCTTCGGGGAATTCATACAGGGAAACGACACGGCGGCAGCAAAGACCGATCGCGGCCATCATCACTAGTCTGGTTTATTTTGTTTATCTGGTTTATTTGGTTCATCTGGTTAATCTTTCAACCAGACAAACGAAACAAACCAACAACGATCTTCATATACAGGAAAAAGGATTCACCCATGTGGCTACGCTCGATTTTGACTCTCACATGTCTCTTCATTGCAACGCCAAGCTTCGCCTACGGCGCCGACCTGCATGTGCTCGGTACGATTATGCTCATCGACGCAAACCATGTCGAAATCAAAACGCCCAAAGGCCAGTCAGTGAACGTGCAGCTCAACAAGCAAACCCGGTACAAAGACGAGAGCAATCCGAGAGGGGCCAACAGGCCCGCGGTGGGCGACCGTGTCGTCATCGCGGCCACGAAGGGCGAAAAAAAAGGCGCCAACCTGTTGGTCGCCACCGAAGTCCATTTTTCTTCAACCAAGCGCGTCTCGGTCCTCGCACAGCCGGCTCCGGCTCAATAGCGCGATGCCTATGCTTCACGTCAGACGTGAACTCAACAACCACCTGTTTAGCGGCGGGTTTCGCGCGGCGGTCATTCGAGTCCTGATCACGAGCATCGCGGTATTTCTGGCGGTCATGATCGTGCCGGGGCTGGAAGTCGACTCGCTCAGCGCCGGACTCGCTGCGGTTCTGGTGCTCACATTTCTGAACCTATTAGTCCGGCCCATTCTCTTCGTGCTGACCCTTCCCTTGATCGTCCTTTCGATGGGGCTTTTTCTCATTGTGGTCAACGCACTCCTTCTGGAACTCACTGCTTACCTGGTCAGCGGATTCTCAGTCACAGGCTTCTGGCCGGCAGTCGCCGGTGCGATCGTGATCAGTCTAGTCACCATGATCCTCAACTCCTGGACCTCTG
>JANOOS010000395.1:0-4769 GCA_031421455.1 Nitrospira sp. | reverse complement strand
GCGGTGGCATGCGCAGGTCGAGGCGCTCGACCAAATCCTGATCGTACACGGGAAAAGCATGCGCGTATCGTGCTTCTCCTCACAGAACCAAGCATCGACTACTCGGAAAATCACCGGAGTCTTGGAAGCGGGCTTTAATATACAGATAGGGGTGGCCTCGCGTGGTGTTGTGGGCCGACTCGCGGTTCACGGTGCTGGGGGCGCGTCCCAACACCCCCGCCATCGTCCGGAGCGAGTGGCCGTGGGCCAGGCCCAGGCTCAAGGTTTCAGATTCTTCGGCACGCATGTGTCTGTAGGATCTCGTTCGCATGGCAACACAGTAGCCCATCCGGGCTTGAAGTGTGGCACTTGGAGTTAGAACTCAAGCTTGTAAGATTCAAGGTTGGATGCCGACTAAGCAGTGGTACGATCAAGATCCTTGCGAATCTTGCCCATGCCTAGTCGGTAATATTCCGATGCGTCTGAAGCAACGGTTCGACACCGTCCAATCGATGCACTAGGTGCTCGTGACCGAATTGTCGATTCATAGTGACGGAGTCCAAGCGCGTGCGACCGGCGACCTTGCACCATAGGCACGGGTGATTCACCATCGGGCTCAAGGGGGGGTACCACTCGAGTCAGGGCACCGGTATGCCGCTACGGCTGTCGATAGTCACACATCGCATGGGCGCAGTATGTCGCATCGGAGGATTAGGTGGACCCCTTCGGTGTGGAGCGTTTCTTCAGGATGCTCATGCGCGAGCTGAACGGACTTGTGATCGATTGCGCTGTTACGCCACTCTCGGCTACTATCCAACGCCAAGTTTATCCGTGCAACGCAAGGCTCCGTACGGTTGCATTGTCGAGCAGTAGCGATCTCGAAGAAAGAAACGGTCGAGTGTGACGGACAATCCCCTGTCCGACCCGCAGGGCTGGGTCGATTCCCACGGTGATTTGTTGTATCGGTTTGCTCTGGTGCGGGTATGTGACCGCGACATCGCTGAGGAACTCGTCCAGGATACGTTGCTGGCTGCGCTCCAAGCCAAAGAGCGATTTGCCGGGCAGTCTTCGGAACGCACATGGATGGTCGGGATTCTGAAGCATAAGATGATCGATTACTTCAGGAGGACCACTCGCGAGCCAATTCAGAGTTCGGATCAATCGGGGGAGGACACACGGGACGATGGCGTATTTGTGGCCGATGGGCATTGGAAACCTGGGCCCACGGCGCCTAGTGGATGGCCGGATCATCCTGACAGCTTGCTCGAACGCAAGCAGTTTTGGGCGGCGCTCACGATTTGCCTAGAGAAGCTTCCGCCGCGGACTGCACAAGTCTTCACCCTGCGCGAAGTTGACGAGGTTGAGGCAGATGACATTTGCAGAATGGTGGGCCTTACCCCATCCAACCTGTGGGTTATCCTGCATCGGGCCAGAAAGCAACTTCGCCAATGCTTGGACAGCCGCTACTTCGGCCAGGCACAGGGGCCAGGGATGGCGAAATCATGAGTGTGAGACGCTGGATCATGCCGACCTGTCAGGAGATGACGCGGTTACTCTCGGATGCGATGGACCGCTCCCTTCCCTTCCACCTGCGGATACGAATGCAGGTCCATCTGGCCATGTGTACATTATGTCAACGGTACCGACGACAACTGAAACTCATTCGAGAGATGCTCCGTCATCAAGGGAACCAGCTGAATACCGCCTGGGACTTGCACGAGCCTTCCCTTTCCCCCGAGGCTAAGCAACGATTACAACGGGCACTCGGATAGCCTCGGAAGTAAGCGCTGTTTCCAATCGATTCATCGGCCAGCTCACGTCAATCCATCCCATTCCGTTGCTCCTTGATATCCAGGCGCAACACCCTTTTTGCACAGTCACCATATTGCAGCCTCGACTGTAAGGTTTGGCATGCTGAACCGACTCAGCATAAACAGGGCTGCTTCCATGGCCAAGAACATCCTTGCAGCTGGGAAGCAGGGAGACCTGCTGACCGACGGCCGCTTGTTAGCCACCAAGTACAATAATAAGTAATAAGGGGCTTGAAAAGTGGAGTATGGTCTATGAGCCGCGCGGTCGATTTCGTTCGTCAGGGGGCGCAGGGTATTTCTCCAGCGTCCATTTTTCACTATCCACCAGGAGGTTTTCGATGAAGAAGATGATGCTGTCGGTCATGGCGGTCATGTGTGTGGTCGGTTTCGGCTCCCTTTCATTTGCCGAGGATATGGGGAAAATGAAGGGTGAGATGATGGGTGAAATGAAGGGCATGAAGGACGAGATGAAAGGCGAGATGAAAGGGGACATGAAGGGTGAGATGAAGGGCGACATGAAAGGGGATATGAAGGGCGAGATGAAAGGCAAGATGAAGGGAATGAAGGACGACATGAAGGGTGAGATGAAGGGAATGAAGGACGAGATGAAAGGCGAGATGAAGGGTGCCATGGGGAAGTAAGCGTCGATCCAGCTTTAGCTTATTCGATCCTCGCGGCCTGCGGTCGGGTACACCGGTCGCAGGCCGTTCTGTTTCCGCTCTCCTAGTGTCCTGTAAGAATCTAGGCTTGAGGCCGACTAAGCAGCAGACAGTTGGTTAATAGTCAGAGGAGATACGATCATGGCCTCACTTATATACGAAAGATCTGGAACCAGTAAGGGTCAGGAGGACGAGCAAGTTTCGGAGCGCGCGATGAGGTCTGAACCCATCCCACCCACGGAACTCTCGGATATCGCTGGATTGGCTGCGAACCAGGGTGACGCCTCAGCCGCACGATCTGCTCCAGCTCCGTTGGTCGAGAAGATCTACCGCCATCGACTCCCAGTACGAATCAGCCATTGGCTCAACGTTCCTATTCTCATCATCCTGATTATGAGCGGACTCCAAATTTTCAACGCGCATCCAGCCCTCTATTGGGGTGACCGGTCCGATCGTGACCAGTCGTTGCTCTCGATTCGTCCCGTGAAGGCCGAGAATGGCGAGATCCGTGGCATCACGACGATCCTAGGCCACCAATTCGATACGACGGGCGTCCTCGGCTATTCGAATGGCTCGCGCCGTGCTTTCCCTGCTTGGGCGACCGTTCCGAGCGCCAAATTTCTGGCGATGGGCCGGCAGTGGCACCTGTTCTTCGCCTGGCTCCTCGTCATCAATGGCCTATTCTTCACGGCCTATGCGCTGATCAGCCGGCATGCCACGCGTGACTTAGCTCCGACCGGCAAGGACCTGCGCGGCATCGGTAAGGCGGTCAAAGATCATATCGCCCTCCGGCATCCCACTGGTGAGGAGGCCAAGCGGTACAACGTACTGCAGAAACTAGCCTATGTAGGAGTTCTGTTTGTGGTGGCGCCGTTGATCGTGCTGACGGGCCTGACGATGTCGCCGACGCTCAATACGGCGTTCCCCTGGTTGCTCACGATTTTCGGTGGACGGCAGGCCGCGCGGACGATCCACTTCATCGCGTGTTTCTCGTTCGTTGGGTTTATCGTCATTCATGTATTGCAAGTGATCCTGACTGGATTCTTCAACAACATCCGGTCCATGGTGACGGGATGGTTTGTCGTAAAGCATGAGGCATGATGTTGAAAGAAGCCGCCAGCGTCGTTCTCGCATCGCTCCCAGGAATCGTGAAGCGTGAAGCGTGAAACGAGGGTCAGTCACGGAGCTGCGGCCTTGCACGCGGAACGGCGCATCTTGGTGCGCCGGGGCTGGGTGGGTGAGAACAGAGGCTCCTTTGAACATCCTGCGAGAAAATCGTCTGGTACTTGTTCTGGCATCGCATTGACACATTGAGGAGGCACCATGGTTTCACATGAACGCGCAATGGAACGTAGACAGTTTTTGAAGGGGGCGTTGGGCGTTGCGAGTTTGGCAGCTCTCGCCGGCTGCGACAACCTGACGCAGAGCAGTTGGTTCCCTTCGATCTTGCACAAGACGGAGAAACTGACAGAACGAGTGCAACGGGCCATCACGCCCACGAATGCCCTCGCCAAAGAATATGGGGACGCCGACATCTCGAAGGTGTTTCCGGCGAACGGGAATACCGATCCGGGCACGGAAATTTATGCCGAGCACGTTGCGAAGAATTTCTCTGAATGGATGATGGAGGTCGGCGGCTTGGTTCAGACCCCGATGAGTTGGTCGCTCGCGGCGCTGAAAGAATTGCCATCGCGGACACAAATCACCAGGCACGACTGTGTCGAAGGCTGGAGTGCAATCGGCAAGTGGACTGGCGCCCCGCTCGGCGATCTGTTACGACGAGTTACGCCGTTGCCGAATGCTAAGTTCGCCGTCTTCCATTGCGCCGATGTGGATGATGAAGGCGTGGCCTACTACGAAAGCATGGCCCTAGTCGACTGCTATCACCCGCAAACGATCCTGGCTTACGAGATGAATGACAACCCGCTGGACATTCCCCATGGCGCGCCGCTTCGACTTCGCTTTGAACGCCAACTCGGATACAAACATGCCAAGTATGTGAGGCAGATCGAATTAGTAGAGACGCTTGCCGGCATCGCCGGCGGGAAGGGTGGGTATTGGGAGGATCAAGGCTACGAGTGGTACGCGGGCATTTAGCAGGATGCTGAAAAAGTCCGCCAGCCGGTCTGGTTCATTTGGTCTGTTTGGTTTGTCTGGTCTGTCTGGTTTTTTGGTTGAACGAATCTAACCAGATGAACCAGAAAGACCAGAGAAACCAGACAGACCTGTTTTGTCCGGCGAGTACGATTGCCAAGTAGATCCAAGGTTGGCCCTGGACCGTAGGATGGAGGAGTGCGTGAGCACGGAGGGAATCATGGTA
>JANOOS010000394.1:0-3755 GCA_031421455.1 Nitrospira sp. | reverse complement strand
CGCGCCTGCGTCGATCGTGGCCTACGGCTTAGCGACCTGTGAGCCCTGCTTGGCCTCCGACCCGATCCTGGTAGAGACTGCCGCCAAGTTTCCCGAGGGGTAAGTCGGCAAGGCCAAGTGGCATGTCCCTGGCCGCTGCCGCGAGATTAAGAAAAGCCACACCTTCGAGACCTACCCCACAACGCACTTCTTTTCCAATGGCAAGCTGCTCCTTACCCGTGAAGGGGTGGTAGAGCCGGCTGAACTCGCCGCCCTGATTTCGGATCACTTACTCAAATAGAAAAGAAGTGGATGGAGCCTGATGATCTTCTGTGCTCGCGCAACGCGCGGTCGCGGACTCCCCTCGTTGGACGCGCGCAGTGGAAGATCAATCAGCCCCCATCCCTGAAGAGAGAACGAGCGAGCTTGGAGGGAGTATGTGTATTGTTCGACGCGCGCAGTAAAGGGCAGCCTTGGCCGCTCCCCCCAGAGAGATGTAGGAAATTATGAAGGTGCTCGTGCAACGCGCGGTTTATCCAGCACTTCCACCAATCCTGATACGGCCAGGGCTGAGCACCACGAAGCTGCCAGTTAGTTGTGCTTCCGATTTTTCAATGAAGGTCACAACGGTGCTGGGTAAGGTTGTCCGCAAGTTGGCGGGATAGCGAATGAAAATGACTCCGCTCGAAGGTTGAGCGTTCGCGTAGACCAGCTGTCCGAAATCTTTGTCTTCCGTCAGCAGAACTCGCTGTTCGCGAAGGGCCAAGTCGAGAATCAGGCTGTCATCCAAACTGGGAAAGAGCTCTACGACCGCGATAACGTCATGTCCTGCGCCTCGAAGTGCTCGGACGACTGAGAAGTCGCAACTCTCATCGGCAAGAAGCCGCATGGGCTAGCGTTTAGCCCGCTTCCGCATGTCGGGAGCACCCACGAACACCGTTTCCTCATGTGCAACGGTATCGGCGGCATACCCAATCGCGGCTCGGATGTCGGCTTTGGTCAGGCGAGGATAGGCATCGAGCAAATCCATCTCTGTCGCACCCTCGCCGAGCTTTCGAAGAATCAACTCGACGGGAATGCGCGTGCCACGGATGACGGGCTTGCCCATCATCACTTTCGAGTTCATTTCAATACGATTCGTCATGGCCAGACTCCCTGTTCAATCGAGGCAAAGCTTATCATAAAAAGGCCCACCAAGAGCAAGGTGACCGGACCCAACACATCGCCTTCAAGTTAGAAACTATCGGCAGGCAGCCGAACGACGAGAAACAAGCATATGTCACCCTTTGCATTCGCCTTGACCCTTACCTTCCAACCATTGGCCACTCCGACACCTCAACCCTTACATACGGCGATCATCCGAAGAGAGTGGACTGCCACTCACGCTGGTTCCTGTGCTCCCAGATTGTGCAACCTCTGCCCTTCTTGCTCGCAGAACAGAGGAAGGGATGGAGGCTGATGATCTTCTGTGCTCGCGCAACGCGCAGAGTTCGTCTGTCTGGTCGGCTGGTCTTTTTGGTCTGTCTGGTTCTTCCGGGTGAATTTCAAGTCCGAACAACCAGACAAACTAGATAGACGAGATAGACCAGATGAACCAGATCTCGTTCGACGCGCGCACTGTGTGGCTCAGGCTGCCCGCAGAGAAGAACGGGAGGACTTACTGGATAAGGTTTCTGCGGAGGCGGGATACTATTTCACTGATCGCGGCTTGGAGCAATGCTCATGCTGAATCAACCACGCTGAACCTTCTTTGCGCAGGAGGGTCGTACATTTACCAGCATCGCTTCCCTCGAGTTCGCCGTTTCTGACCGCTTGAAACACATAGTCGTAGGTGGCCCAGGCCGTAGTCCCCGAAACACCTGGCTTCAAGTTCGACACGACACTGATAAAGCGCAACGTGCTTCCCTTGGTGAGTTCCGATTCATAGTCCGACAGCCACTTCTCGATGGAGTCCCGCGTCTCCGCTTCGCCATCCTGAATGCCGACATAGTCTTTACTGTACAGCTTCAACACGGCTTGTTTATCTCTGGTTTCTGAAAAGATTGCGGCTGCCATGGCGGCTTCCTTGACGGCCTTCTCAATTGTTTCCTTTTCCTCTGCAGGCCAGGCCACGGCTGTCCATGAGAGACAGGCCATCACCACCACACAAGCAAGTTGGCTTTTCTTCATCACTGCTCCGAACAAACCACTTCCGTCCGATCAACCTGCATACTCGAATGAGAGATC
The DNA here is from genome assembly GCA_031421455.1 of Nitrospira sp. Classification (GTDB taxonomy): domain Bacteria; phylum Nitrospirota; class Nitrospiria; order Nitrospirales; family Nitrospiraceae; genus Palsa-1315. Next base: position 1,550 of record JANOOS010000394.1, on the reverse strand, counting down.
GCGAGACTGGATTAATCGAACGTTGGCGAGTTGACCCGACGAGATACCGGACAGGAGCGACTTCCAAACCCATTCGGCAAGCTGCTCGCCCGTGACAGACTCAGCGCCGAGGACATGGCGCAGATCCTGACGGTCCAACGCCTTCACGATTTTCTCTTGCGCCAAGCGATCCAGTGCGCCGATATCCGTTACCATCCCCGTCACCGGATCGATGGCGCCATGGACCGTGACGAAACAGTCCCATTCGCGGCCTTGATTGCTTTCTTGTAGACCCATGAACGAATAGCGTCGCGTCACGCTGGCGACGTCGAGCCCGGCCGCCGCCGTCACTTCGGCATACAGGTCTTCATCCTCATACAATCGAATCGCATGGAGTGTACCGATGTCTTTCGTTTCGTCCAGTTTAGTCCAGAGGACACGAGCCAGGTTTTCTGACGTGGGAATCCGGCTTTCGAAGTAGGGCATATCCAGGTTCAAATTCTTATGGTCGAATTCTTCAAGCACATTGAGCAAGATGCGCTTCAGATCGAAAAGATTCACGACCATGCCGGTCTGCGGATCCACCCCGCCTTTGACCGTCACTTCGACGATGTAGTTATGTCCGTGGGCCGGCGGGTTATAGCAGAGACCGAACACGGCGCGGTTCTTGGCCTCGTCCCATTCAGGCTTGAAATAGCGATGCGACGCCGCAAACTCGATGCGCTTTGTCAGTAAAACGGTAGACATAGTTTCCAGTTCTGAGTTCTGAGTTCTGGGTTCTGAGTTCGAAACTTCGTCCAAACGGACAACTCAAAACTCAGCACTCAGAACTCAGCACTATGGGTTTAAATCAGAGAGCCACTCTTCCCGCATACTCCCAGGCACCGGCACCTCGGCATGGTACTCGTGATGATGCACCGTCAGCATAACCGGCTGGCGCAAGTCGGCGAACGCAGCGGTCATCGCCGCAGTCGGCCTGAAACGGACGAAATGCACCGCGCTGATTTTCGTTTCATGGCTGTGGCCGCCTTCGAACTGCCCGAATACCTGTTGACTCCCGGCGCGGATCGCAACGGTTTCGCCATGGTCGAGCCCCATGAACACATCGAGCCATTCTTTCATCCGGTCCGGTTCCGTAATCTCAATCATGAGCGTGGCACTCAACTCACCGGCCTCCGGCATGAGGGCATTATAGACGTCCAATTCGTCCTGGATTTTGCGTGGATCAAGAATGTGTTCGACCCGGATCATTTCCTGGGTCTGAAACTGCAACGTCTCACGATTTTCGAAGATGAGCGTGACGAGCGGCCCGACAGAAATCCGGCGCCGCTGTTTGAGCGCAATGATCTGCGAACGGAAGGGCTCCCGCTGACGCTCATAGTCAGCGATAGACAACAAATCAGTCTGTATAAGTTGCTTCATCGCTTTTCTCTCACTTCACGAACGTGCCGCTTCTCCATCATACTCCCGCTGACTCCACACTCCCCACGTCTCTCTTCCCTCACCCTTTACCCTTTACCCCTCACTGCTCACCCCTTCCCATTACGGCCGAGCCCATAGGCATCGCGCAC
>JANOOS010000393.1:0-2084 GCA_031421455.1 Nitrospira sp. | reverse complement strand
GTCTTCCGGCCAAGGATCAACAGCGTCGGCTACAGGAAGCCATGGTCATTCTTGGAGTCTTGCGCAAGGCCGTTCACGATCCGGTCCGGGCCTGGCAGGAGCCGGAGCCTATTGTCGTGCGTGAGCCTGTCATCGATGAAGCTCCATCGCGCGCATGGTGGGAACAGCCCATCCGTTTCGCGAAGGGAGTCGGCCCGAAGCGTACAGCCTTGCTCCAACGGTTCGGGATCGAGACGGTGGAGGATGCCCTGTGGACTGTGCCTTGGCGCTATGAAGACCGCTCGATCATGACCCCGATTGGACAGCTCGTGCCTGGTGTGCAGGCCTCGATCTGCGGCACGATTGTCCGAAGCGAGGCAAAGCGCGCCCGCCGTCGCCGCCTCACCATCCTCGACATTGTGGTGGAGGACTCAACAGGGCGTCTCCAGGCAGTATTTTTTAACCAGCCGTTTCTCGAGTCCCTCTTTACCGTTGGGACGAGCATCATGCTGACCGGGAGGATGGTGGCAGGCGCGCAGGGGTGGGTGGCGATGAAGATGGAGGTCGCGCAATACGAAGTGGTAGGCGTGGAAGCCGAAGCGCCGCTGCACGTGGGGCGTATCGTTCCTGTGTACCACGAAACCAAGGGGTGGACGTCCCGGCAGATGCGCGCGCTGATGAAAGGCTTACTGGATGTGCATGCCGCCGAAGCGAAAGAGGTGTTGCCGGTTCCGCTGCGTGCCCGCTGTCGATTGCTGCCTATCCAACAAGCCATTCAGGACGTGCATTTTCCTCAGGCTGGGACGGATGGAGGACAGCTCGATCGAGGCCTCACGCCTGCGCATCGGCGCTTGGCGTTTGAAGAGCTGTTCGTGCTCCAACTCGCATTGGCCTCGCGGCAACGAGTTATGAAGGAAGAGGTCAAGGAGGTGTCGTTCAATCCGAAGACGCCGCTCCTCGGCAAACTGGATCGATCGTTGCCCTTTCAGTTGACTGCAGCGCAAGAGCGGGTGAATCGCGAGATTCTATCGGACATGACGTCGCGTAAACCGATGAACCGCCTGGTCCAGGGCGATGTCGGGTCCGGCAAAACGATTGTGGCGGTGCAGGCGATGGTGTTGGCCTGTGGATCGGGCTATCAGGCGGCATTGATGGCGCCGACAGAAATTCTTGCCGAGCAACACTATCGGACGATGAAGGGGCTCTTGGAGCCGCTCGGACTTTCCGTGGCGCTTGTGAGAGGTGGGGGACGTGCGGCAGCGCGTAAAGCAATTCACGAGCAGGTGGCCTCCGGGGCTGCGCAGGTCGTGATCGGAACTCACGCAGTTATCCAGCAAGGCATCACGTTCGCGAAGCTCGGACTTGTAGTGGTCGATGAACAGCATCGATTCGGCGTCCTTCAACGGAAGACGCTTATCGAGAAGGGGTATAAACCTGATGTGCTGGTGCTGACCGCAACGCCAATTCCACGCACACTGGCAATGACCGTTTACGGGGACTTGGATGTTTCGGTGATCGATCAGATGCCGCCAGGGCGAAAGCCGGTGCGGACATTTCTCCTGACCGACGGCCAGCGCGGAAGGGCCTATCAGATTTTGCGCGATGAACTGCGAAGCGGCAGGCAGGCCTATGTCGTGTATCCGCTCGTCGAGGAATCGGAAAAGACCGATCTGCAGGCGGCTATCCAGGGCGCTGAACAGTTGCAAGCTGAGGAGTTGGCCGAGTTTCGCGTCGGGCTTGTGCATGGCCGGATGAAATCAGAAGAGAAAGAACGGGTGATGGCATCGTATAAGAAGGGGGAGATCCAAGTCCTGGTCTCGACGACGGTGGTGGAGGTCGGGGTCGATGTGCCTAATGCTACGGTCATGATGATCGAGCATGCCGAGCGGTTCGGTCTGGCGCAGTTGCACCAATTGCGCGGGCGGGTAGGACGAAGCGGCTACCAGTCCTATTGTCTGCTGATGGCCTCAATGGTGGGGGGTAAAGGGGTAAGGGGGCAAGGGGGTACCGGGGTACCGAGGGGTATGGGGGTAAGGGGGCAAGGGGGTCGCGCTATCCCGACCCCGTCGGCGGCTCGAGAGCGGCTGGAGGCGCTTGTACGATCG
>JANOOS010000392.1:0-4723 GCA_031421455.1 Nitrospira sp. | reverse complement strand
CGGGCCAGCACGAACCAGCAACGAATCTGTCGAGAAAATTGAGGGCAAGAATTAATCCCTCTGTATTTTCTTGATTGACATCAAATTGGCCCTGGGCAATAATCCGCACCTCTTTTCCATTTCTCTTCTGGAGCTTTCATGTCGCGTACGCCCTCCGCCTTCAATGTTTTGGTGCTCAGCGGTGACCCGGATATCCAGAATCAGCTCAAACACGCATTCAAAGATGCGTCCGTCACTGCGGCGAAATCCACGTCCGCATTGCCGAAGGACATGACGCGTCGCATATTTGATGCGGTCATCGTCGAATTGAAACCGGGCTCATCCGGCGCAACCACAGCCATCCCCACCAACATCGATCACGCGCATACACTGGTCATCACCGGTTCTCGGTCTGTGCTGAAACGAGCCTCGAAGTTCATGCAAGTGATGGCCCGACAGAGTGCTGCGGGAGTGAGTAAAAAGGACGCCCTCTCCTTGGAGGACTATCTCGAATGGAAGATGGGGGATTTTGTGAAAGGGATGCGCGATGGGTCGGGACGGAACCTGCATCCTATGTTGATCAATGCCATTGAACGGCCCTTGATTACCAGAGCGCTTCAGGAAACCAAAGGCAACCAGATCCAAGCAGCAGAGTTACTGGGCCTGAATCGAAACACCCTCAGGAAGAAGATCCATGATTTGCGCATTCCTGTGAAACGGAATCGTCTTGCCCAGGTGCGGGAAGCCTGACACCTCGGATGTTCTCAGGAAACTGAATTCATGTGGATGCGGTGACAGCGATCATTAGCGGCAAAGAGTCCGGTCGGTCAACTCACTAACAGGAGGTGCTCAATGACGAAAGAGGAGCTGATTGCAAAGATGGCGGCATCCGCCGGTATCACGAAGGTTGCGGCAGGCACTGCACTACATGCCTTCACCGGAGCGGTGACTACCTCTCTAAAGAGGGGACAACGCGTCTCGCTGGTGAACTTTGGAACCTTTACCGTAGCCAAACGGAAAGCGCGGCTCGGGCGGAATCCCCGAACCGGCGAGGCGTTGAAGATTCCCGCAGTCAGAGTCCCGAAGTTTTCGGCAGGGAAAATCTTGAAATCAGCCGTCAAGTAACGTCGCACGACCGGCAGATATCACATCTGGGAGACAAGAGGGAGGAGGCGTAGCCGACCACAGAGATACGCCCTTTTCTCTCTTGTTTTTCAGTATGGGATCCCCGCGACCAGTGCGGTAGCATGAGCATCTAGCAGGACATGCGCGACAAACACCACCTGAAGTTCGAAGTTCTGGGTTCGAAGTTCTGGGTTCGAGGTTCTGGGTTCGAAGTTCCGAAAACCTCGAACTTTCCCCCGTCTCGCCCGTCCCGTTCTTTCCAGTTCGCCTCTAACCAAGAACTCAAAACTCAGAACTTTCCTATCCGTCTCGCCTGCCCCGCTTTTCTCGCAAGTCTCGCGACTCCCGTGCGAATAACGAGCTACGCTTCACTTCATTCTACCGACGCCAACGATCCGAGAATATGATACCCGCCGTCGACATAGATCACTTCTCCGGTAATTCCACGCCCCAGAGAACTGACCAAAAATAACGCCGTGTCGCCAACTTCGCCCTGTTCCGTTGCGCGGCGTAGAGGTGCGAACTCTCGGTGGTGATCCACCATCTTGCTGATGCCGGAGACACCACGGGCAGCGAGCGTCTTAATTGGGCCAGCCGAGATAGCATTCACGCGGATGTTCTTCGGACCGAGGTCGTGGGCAAGATAACGGACAGTGGCTTCGAGCGCGGCTTTGGCGACCCCCATGACATTGTAATGCGGCACAACCCGTTCCGCTCCGAGGTAGGTGAGGGTGACGACGGATCCGCCATTGATCATCAACGGCAAGGCCGCCTTTGTCACGGCTACGAGTGAATAGGCGCTGACGTCCAAAGCCATAGCAAAGCCCTGACGCGAGGTGTTGACGAACTGGCCGGTGAGTTCTTCGCGCGGCGCAAAGGCCACCGAATGAACTAGAAAATCGAGGATGCCGACCTCTTTTTGCACCTGCTGCAGCAGGGAGGCAATTTGGGCGTCGTCTCCGACGTCGCACGGGAACGATTTCGCACCAGGCATAGTGGCGACCAGTTCCTCGACGTTTTCCCTTAACCGCTCGTTCTGATAGTTGAAAATGAGCTGCGCCCCTTGGCCAGCTGCCGACTGAGCAATGGCCCAGGCAATGCTGTGCTTGTTCGCGACCCCGATAATCAGTCCCTTCTTGCCACTCAGTAACATAGTCGTGCTGCTCCTCGCTGCTGCCTACCGAATTGGTGCGGACTCTTTTGGCTCTCGTCACTTATCAACCGTCTATGGACGATCGTAGGACGAAACGGTCGAGAAGAATGTTCCCTTATCATCACGGTTGAGATCTGACCATTGACGCTTCCAAGCGGGCTGAAGATAGCATGATTTAATACCCGGCGCCAGGAGGGCATTGGGACTCGCCAAGATCAAACCGCCGAGCAGAACAAGGCATGCGTACTTCATCTTCCTATACCAGTTGAAGGGGAACCTACAAGACAGTGCTTGTGAGAAATATCCTACAGCCGGCTCCTAGCCCCCTCCTGCGATCGTTCCCTTCGTCTTACCGAGAAGAAGGCTTGCTTGTCGCATTGCGTAGCGCACGGAACGCCTTGAGCATGGTTCGATATGAATAATGGGCATTCCGGCCGCTGGGGTTAGGCAGGACAAAAACAGGACGGCTAGCCAACGTCTCGTCTTGGAACCCGAGGCTGACTCGTCCGGTTCGATATTCCGGGAATAGCGCGCGATAGATCGTGACACCAAGCAGGGCGACTGTATCAGGGCGATAATGTCTCACGGTGGCAATGAGCCTCTTCTTGCCGGCTATATATTCTCGCGGCTTGAGCACGTCGATTCCTGCGCTGGGCCGCTGGATGATGTTTGTCAGGCCGAGGCCCCAATCCGGAAGACGCCAATCGTCTTGGTACGTGAATGGCTCGGGCGTGAGCTTCGACTCGAACAAGAGTCTCCAGAAACGGTTCGAGTGCCCGGCGAAGTGATGGCCGATGGCAACTGAGCGAAGGCCTGGATTGATGCCGACGAAGAGGATTCGGACACCTGGCCCGATGTGATCAGGGAGTCGGTTGCGATGCAGAGCCCCCCGTGACTCATGCACAGCGGTCTTCCTTAACGATTTTGCCACATAAATCGGCTGATTCTTCATCAGGGTCGCTCTCCCCTCATATAAGGAGTGGAATCGCGAGACCAATGCTGTCTCGGTCTCGACCGGGACATGCGTCCCGCAATGAGGCGGTTTCGTATGGTTTCAAACCATTTTGCCACAGAGAACCAAAGATCAAGGCCTTCTGAGAAAGATCAAAAGGTAACATAACTGACTGATAAGTATAATGAGACACAGGCTTCATGGACTCGGCACCAAGCTTGCGTGTTGCTGTGAGGGAGTGCCAATGAGTGGCACAATGTTCAACCACTACAACAGGGAGTAATACATTATGAAGAGCATATTGATGGCAATCATGGCAGTGGCAGTGGCAGTGACGTTCAGCGCTCCAGCCTTCGCTGGTGAAGAGAAGAAGAAAGAAGAGAAGAAGGGCGGCCACGTCCTCGTGTACGGCGAAGAGAAGAAAGACAAGAAAGACGAGAAGAAGGGTGGCTACACCGAGACTTTCGGCGAAGAGAAGAAGGACGAGAAGAAAAAGGACGGCAAGTAATCCTTTTCTTCTGCGAGACTAGCTAGCCAGGGGTCTCCTGCCTAAAGCGGGAGACCCCTTGTGCGTTCTTCTTACCTGGTGCTATTCCGAAGATAGACCGCTTGTAGTCCCACGATCGACTTTGCATCCCTGATCGCTCCAGTCTCAATCATCCTGATCGCTTCCAGGAGAGGCATCTCGATCACTTCGAGAACCTCATCGCGGTCGAGCTGTTGCCGCCCCAGCGTCAACCCGGTCGCCTTGTAGATATGGATGACTTCGTCCGTGAACCCAGGCGCGGTGAAGATGCTGGAGAGGAGATCAAACCGGCCGGCTCGGTATCCAGTTTCTTCTTCAAGTTCTCGTGCTGCGCAGGCTCTGGGGTCCTCACCAGGATGAAGTTTCCCCGCAGGGATTTCGTAGATAAACCCTCCTGCTGCATGGCGGAACTGCCTGATCAAGATGACCGTGCCATCGTCTTTGAGCGGCACCACCGCTGCCGCTCCTGGATGGCGCACAACTTCCAAATCGACCGTGAAACCATTGGGCAGCGTGACGGTATCGACGTTCAAATTTACGACGATGCCTGTGTAGATGTTTTTGGTCATTTCATTTCGTAAGGGGTAAGGCGTTAGGCGTCAGCGGTGTCAATAAACACACTCTCCCCGCTCGCCTTACGCCTGACGTTTCACGCCTCACGCCTTCTTGCGAGTATAGAACGGTGGCTTGACGATGTGTGCCGGAACCGTCTTGTTACGGATTTCGATCAGGATAGAGCTGCCGGGCTCTGCAAATCGTACAGGCACATAGCCCAGCCCAATACCCTTCTGGAGAAGCGGAGAGAGATTACCGCTGGTGACGTCTCCGATAGGGAGGGATGTCGCAGGGTCGAGGATTCTGAATCCATGGCGAGGCACGGCTTTCTCGGCAAGTTCGAAGGCGACGAAACGGCGAGTCACTCCTGCCTGTTTCTGTGCCAACAGCGCCCGGCTGCCGATGAATTCACCCTTCGCAAAGCTGACAGTCC
>JANOOS010000391.1:0-5526 GCA_031421455.1 Nitrospira sp. | reverse complement strand
GGATCGTCTGGAAAGTGGGCGGGGGCCCAGTCCATCAGCACACCGATTCCAGCCAGATGTGCCGTATCGACAAAGGCCATGAAGTCTTCTGGAGACCCGTATCTGCCAGTGACTGCAAAATAGCCGGTGGTTTGATAGCCCCAAGATCCATCGAATGGATGCTCGGTAACTGGCAGCAGTTCAACATGGGTATAGCGCATATTCTTCACGTAAGGGATGAGCTTTGTTGCAAGCTCTGAGTAGGTCAGCCAACGATTTCCTTCCTCGGGGATACGCATCCAAGATCCAAGATGAACCTCGTAAATGGAGAGGGGCTGGGCAAGCGGGTTTTGCTGTGCCCTCGCCGTCATCCAGGACTGGTCCTTCCAAGCATAGGGAGCGCTTGTGTGAACGATCGAGGCGGTCTTGGGGCGTAGTTCTGATGCGACTGCATAGGGATCGGCTTTCAGGAGTGGGCCGTCATGATGACGCGACCGAACCTCATATTTATAGAGCGTGCCGTCTCTCAGTTCGGGAATGAAGAGTTCCCAGAGGCCGGTTGCTCCACGGTTTGTCATGGGATGGCGTCGGCCATCCCACTGGTTGAAGTCACCTACGACACTCACTCTCGCGGCATTTGGCGCCCAGACAACAAAATGGACCCCGGCGACACCCTCCACTGTTCGGAGATGGGCACCCATCGTTTCGTAAGCTTTAAAGAAGGTTCCTTCGGCAAAAAGGTGCAACTCGAAATCGGTGAGAAGAGGGGGGAATGCATAGGGATCATGCCGCTCCGATACCAGCCCTGCGTAGTCGGTTACGCAGAGACGGTAGGGGCTGGTTCCCAGTGGCCCCGGTACGGTCGCCTCGAACAGACCATCTTTATGGATGCGCTTCATGGGAATGGGTTGCGGACTTTGCGCACTGAGTAGTAGCGCAACCTCGGTGGCTTCCGGCAGGAAGCACCGAATCGAAACGGTAGGGGAGTTGCCCTGGGTCGTTGGATGGGCGCCGAGAATCGCAAGGGGATCCCAGTGATGGCCCTGGATAAGTTGTTCGAGTTGATCGAGCGACAAGCCTGACATGCTGTGGATCTCCTCAGTCCATAGACCGTATCGTAAGAGGGGCGAGCCAAGAATGGAAGAAGAAAAAGCAGTGAGATTGTAGCCTGACGAACTCAGCGTCTCGTGCCTGTCGCGACCGTTCCACTATTTTGCCACAAACCTGCATGAGGAATGGAGGGTAGTTGGGGCAAATGGCTTCATTTGCCCCCCTCGAAAGTAGGGGTTCTTTCCCCATAAGAGAATGGAGTATATTTCAGCCGGTACTGTGCGTGACGTGCCCATTTAGGTCTGCCGGCCCGTTTTGAAGTGACGCTGGAGATTTTGTTGCGACTGCAACTCATGTCCGACCTGATGAGCGGGCCGGGTCATGGTTATTTTCACTGCAGGCGAGCCGTAGTCGGTGGCGCGTGATATCTAACGACGATTTGTCGGAATAGGCGCCAGATATGGAAACACCGAAAATTCTTCAAGCGCCGGACGAGACCAAGACTATCAAGGCGCAGGAGTTGTTGCAGGAGAATGAACCTCTGTTGCGCGAGCCGCGACAAGGGGTAGGTCTTGGCAGCTATGTAATTGACTTGGCGACTGGGGCATGGAAGGTGTCGCCGGAGCTGTACAAGATTTTCGGTGTCGATGAAACATCTTTTCACACGTTGGAAGGATGGGTTGCGTTGCTTCATCCCGACTCACGGGAGAAATGTATCGAGTACCGCTTGGATGAGGAGTTGGAGAAAACACGCATCGATTATCAATGCCGCATTGTCCGCATCAACGACGGAGAGGAACGCTGGGTTCACGGGCTAGAGGAAATTGAATACGACGATCAAAAAGCCCCCGTCAGACATGTGGGTACTGTCCAGGACATCACCGAGCGTAAGCACGCAGAAAAACAGACTCAACGGTCGGAAGCCTTCCTTCGACAAGTCATCGACATTAACCCCAACTTAGTCTTTGTGAAAGACCGAGAGGGACGTTTTACGCTGGCGAATAAGGCTGTAGCAGATGTGTATGGGACGACGGTGGAGAATCTCATCGCCAAGACCGATGCCGACTTCAATGCGAACTTCAACGAGGTAGAACATTTCCGCCTGGTCGATCTCAAGGTGATGGATACCAGGCAAGAGCAAGTGATCTCCGAAGAAAAGATCACGGACGCCGCCGGCCAGGTGCGATGGCTTCAGACTGTGAAGCGTCCTATCGAGGGTGAGGATGGACGAGTCAACCACGTACTCGGCGTGGCTACGGATATAACTCAGCGCAAGCTGGCGGAGGGCCGGCTACGGAGGACGCAATATGCCGTGGATCATGCCACCGACGGCATTTTTGTCATCGGGCACGACGGGTACTTTCTGGACGTCAACGAATCGGCTTGTCGCCGTTTGGGCTATACCAAACAGGAATTACTGACCAAATCGGTGATGGACATCGACCCGGACTTTCCACAGGAAACCTGGAATGCGTTCTGGGAGGAGTTTAAACAAACGAAGTTGCTTCGTCTCGAAACTCGGCATCGCGGTAAGTCAGGCGAGGTCTATCCGGTGGAAGTGGTCGCCAACTATATTTTGCACGAAGGTGAGGAGCTCGATTATGCATTTGTGCGCGATATTACCGAGCGAAAAGAATCAGAGGCGGCCTTGCAGGCGTTTCAGGATCAGATCCGCCAGATGCAGAAGATGGAAGCGATCGGGGAACTAGCCAGTGGCATTGCTCATGACTTCAACAATATCCTTACCGCCATCATGGGCAATGCACAGCTGGCTTGTAAGAAAGTCTCTTCCGATCATCCGCTACAGCCGAACCTCATAAGGATTCTCGAAGCTAGCGATCGGGCCTCCCGCCTCGTGCAGCAAATCCTCACGTTTAGCCACCAGCAATCATTGTCACGGACTGTGATGGCGCTCTCTCCTGTGGTGAACGAAGCCCTCGAATTGTTGCGGGCCACTTTCCCTGCGGGCGTCGAGCTGACGGCAACTTTCGATGCGGCCACGCCCCAGGTCCTAGCCGATGCCACACAGATCCATCAAGTCGTGATGAATCTCTGCACCAATGCCTGGCATGCACTGAAGAAACAGTCGGGTGACATTGTGGTAGATCTGGCGGCGGTCAGGATGACCCAGCCGGTACACAGCCTTTTTTCGACATTGCCGCCGGGCCACTATGCCTGCCTGTCCGTGCGTGATACCGGGTGCGGCATGGATTCTGAGACGGTGGCGCGCATCTTCGAGCCGTTCTATACCACCAAACCCGTGGGCCAGGGGACGGGTCTCGGATTGAGCTTGGTTCACGGCATCGTTCGAGGACATGAAGGTGCGATCGTTGTGGATAGCTATCTGGGCAAAGGTACGACCGTTTCTGTGTATTTCCCCGCTGCGGAGGCGCGGGCCTATGCAGGTGAGCCAGTTAAAGTTTCGTCTCTTAAGACACAGGGTCGGCTCCGCCATCTGCTCTATCTGGATGACGAGGCAATGTTGGTGGAGCTGGTACGTGCCTGGTTCGAACCCCGCGGATATAGAGTTACCGGCTGTATGCTGGCGGCAGAGGCATTGGACGCGGTTCGCGCCGACCCAACGGGGTTCGATGTCGTGGTCACGGACTACAATATGCCGGGGATGTCCGGTCTTCAACTGGCGCAAGCCCTCGCACGCATCCGCGCCAATCTGCCGGTAGTGCTGGTGTCGGGACATCTGTCCCCGACAGCACAGGCAGCAAGTCTCGCCACCAATATCAAGGCGATGGTCTCGAAGACCATCATGTGGCAGCAATTGGAGGGTGTGATTAACCGCCTTCTCAACACACCGCCACAGGCATAGATATCCGCGAGCCCGTGTGAGGGGGCTACGGCTATTCAGCTACCCCGTATGCAGGCGTTGCCTGTAAAGCCGTCCTTCATCCCCTTCATCATTTCCCCCCTACGCTGCGCCGCACGTCCCACACGGGTTTATGCGCTAGAGGCGGCGAATAAGCAGACGTTGCTTCATCTCTAGGTTTGCCCCCCCCTTCCGAGTTAGCACTTTCAGGTCTTTCCCAGGGCCTGTTCTGGGTCTATTCTTTCTCCAGATCGTTCACTCAATAAAGTGAAAAGGGCTAGGTCATGAACTGCAAACGTTGTCAGGGTTTGATGGTAAAAGACCAACTTCTAGACTTTGATGGCACCTATGGACAGATGTGGGCGACCAGTTGGCGTTGTGTGAATTGTGGTCGCTTCCACGACTCCGTGATTGAGCAGAATCGCCTAGTCCGACAGGGGAAGGTCTTGATACTTCCCAGTGGTGAGCCAGACTATCGGGATGACGAAGTCTATCTTGAAGCAGAGTCCCGCGTTAGACGAGTGGCTTGATGTGACCTGGCCGAGTGGCCCCTTCGATCATTATGCGCTGTCCGGAGACTGAAATGTGAGCGAACCGCCTAGGGGAGAGTCATGGCCTCTATTCTGATTATCGATGATGAAGAAATTATCCGTGCACTCCTTCGCTCTGTTCTTGAAGGGGCAGGGTATGAGGTCACGGAGGCTGCCAACGGCAGAATTGGACTTGAGCTGTATCGCCAGAATCCGAGGGATTTGGTCATCACCGACATTCTCATGCCCGAGCTGAACGGGTTGGACATGCTCTTGGAGCTGACGCGTGAATTTCTCCGTGCCAAGGTGATTGCGATCTCAGGGGCAGGAGAAGAAAAAAATGTCTTGGATGTCGCGAAACTTCTTGGCGCGCGGCAGACCTTCCAAAAGCCCTTTAGTGTGTCGAAGTTGCTGGGCGCTGTGCGGTACGAATTGGAACATTAGGTTTGCCTTCCCTCGGCTCTGCCCCTGATCTCTCCCCCATCAGTATTCGTCCAATTCTTCCGTTTCATCAATCAACTCGGCCGTGATCTCGGTACGCTCGGTTTCCCACTGAGTTAAAGGGATACCCCCGGCCTTCAGAATCGCTTCCTGCTCCGTGCCCGCTGCTAACATCAGATCGTAATGGATGCTTTGTCGGACCTGAAACGTTTTCACCTGGTCACCTCTTGTCGCCAATCGAAGTTTGCCAGCTAGCCGGCATCTCGTAAGTCCTTGTTTTGTGGTGCGCCCGGAGGGACTTGAACCCCCAACCCCCAGATCCGTAGTCTGGTGCTCTATCCATTGAGCTACGGGCGCCTTCAGAAGAAGTAATACGTTCTGAGTTATGAGTTCTGAGTTGTCAATTGCGGATCAGGGGTAATGGAAGAATCCACGGGATCAATCGCCCTCTATTCTTTGTTATAACTCAGCACTCAAGACTCAGAACTCAGCACTTACCGTGGTTGCAGTAGGCAGCGGTTATACAGGTCTCTGGGCAGGCGGGTCAAGGGATCGAAGTAGTCGTGTAGATAGCACATCATCTGTCCGGTTTTTGTAGCACGTGATCTGTCCGGTTTAGGGTGGTCCCTCTAGGAGGGCCACTATGACACGGGCACGGGTACTACAGGAGGTGAGACAGATGCGGTTCGAGGAGCTCTATGAGCG
>JANOOS010000390.1:0-1885 GCA_031421455.1 Nitrospira sp. | reverse complement strand
GCAAGAGTTCGGGGGGAACCTGTTCATCCGTAGGCATTGGAGGAGGTGCGGTTTCGGAAGACGGCGGAGGGGACTCGACCATTGGGGGCGGCTGGTTTCCAGGCGCCTGCGCGAACGATGAATGGGCGAGGAACCCTGTGGTCAAGGACGCGAACAAGAAGGTCAGGAGCAGCAATCGACGACGCATCAAAACCTGTGACCCTCCGAGTGTATTCTCTACGACGGAACGCATTATAGCACTGAATTCATGCGGAGGCCTGACTGAATTTGTTGAGGGACGCGCCGGCTCATGATTCAACGAGTACTCTGAATCGCCTGCTGCAGTAGCTGGACTGCGCGCTGGATGTCACCCTCTGAACGGGATAGGGGCTCATGCTGCACTCGCCAGACTGGTTCGAGAGGGGCCGGGTCGGTGGCTAGTCGGGGTATGACATGCCAGTGGATGTGGGGGAGCTGGTTGCCGAGGAGTTCGTAATTGATCTTCTTGGCCTCATAGACCTGGGCGAGGATTTTGGCGATGCGACTGACTTCCTCCATCAGTAGAATCCGTTCCGTGGGAGCCAGATGAAACAGTTCTGTTGCATGGCGTTTGAAGACGACGACGGTCCAGCCGGGGAAGAATTGATCCTCATGCAAATAGGCCCTAGAGAGGCTCAAATCTGTGATGAAATGGTCTTCTCTCGGCCAGCTGCCCTGGCAGGCCTTGCACGTTGGATCTTTCATGGTTGATTGGCCTTCCGCCACTCCTTAGATCTTCGCTTAACCTTGACCGCAACCTCAGCCTTCCTTGCTCCTTCGGCCTGAGAATAACAGAGATCGGCAATTTCATCGAGTGCCGGCGATAGGCTTGCCTTGACACCCCGTTTCATCGAACGATATTCTCCTCGCAGCTGTATCCGTAACCCATTCGCTGCCTGTATTCCAACTCATGACACGATCTGCTCTCACACATGCTCCGCTCCTGGTTTCCCGTACGCTTCTGTCCCGGTTGATGCGTCTCTACGATTACCCGCATCCAGCTCACCCTGGCCGCATCATTCGCGGGTATGATCGGCCTCATGCGGTGCGGACTGCGCGTATGTGCGCAGCGGTGGCTGCGGCGCTGGGCCATGGAGCCGAACGGGTCTGCCAGTATCAGATCGCGTGCCTGCTTCATGACTTGGGCCGTGCCGGGCTCGATCGCCGACTCTTCGGGAAGATTTGGTCCTGGGCTAAAGCGCAAGGCATTCCGACCAGACCGCGCGAATGGAGAGCCGTACATCCGGAGACGGCCTACGGGCGAGAAACCGAAGCCTTTCTTCAACACTACGGCAACAAGCTGGAGGCTGACGGCATTGCGATGACCCCTTGGGCTAAGGAACAGATTGAGATGCGGCTGGGCTATTCGCGCCGGCTTGCCCGTCGGCTGCGTACGGTTCGACCAACTATCAAGAAGATGGGGGTGACCTGGCTTCCCTGGATGCAACAGGTGATGCTCTATTATTACTATCCAGAAAAACTGACGTCGGCTCAGCCTTGGATCAGGCAGTTGGCGGAGATTCTTGTCGCCTGCGAGCAGTTTGAAGCCTACAGCAATCAGCGTCGTGGACGGGACTACTATGTGCGGAAAAAGGAGACGCTGATCGATGCCTTTGCCTATTTGGAGACGTTGCAGCAGGAGGGTATTTTGAGTGGCGCAGTGATGGGGGCCTTGCGACGGTTGACGGCGCAAGGCGAATTCGATGCAATTTTAGAGGAGGCTCGTGGCTGTGCCTTTACGCAGGGAGAGCGACGAGCGCTCCGAGCGATGGAGTCATAAGATGGCGGTCAAGACCGTGTCATTGCGTCTCCCCATGCAGGGGAACACGCAGATCGAAAATATTACGAAGGCTGTGGCCGACGCTCT
>JANOOS010000389.1:0-3001 GCA_031421455.1 Nitrospira sp. | reverse complement strand
ACAATGAGCAGATTGAAGCGATGGCGAGCCAGATGGGAGACACCGTCAGGAAACGGGCCGGCCAACAAGGCACCACGTCGGTCGAACGGGAGTTTGCCTTGATGAACACCGCCAACGAAGCCGCAGCCACAAACTGGCTTGCACTGGGCCAATACTTCACCATCAAGCGCCAATACCTCCAAGCCCGTGCCACCTATCGACGCGTGATCGACACCTATACGAATCCCACAGACAAGCCATACCGAGAACAGGCCCTGCGCGCCTTGAAGGATTTGGACATGCTGAATCCTCCCACGACAACGACGAATCCGTGAACGGCGGCCGCCTCCTACGCCAATTCTCTCGAATACTTCTCAGTGGACTCCTGCTGCTCAGTTGGGGTTGCGTCCACCGAATTCACGTCGCCCCTGCACCTCCAGCTGTTTCGCCGACCGCCATCGCGCGCTCACTACAAGTCATGGTGCCCTTTCTCGCCGTGAAAGGAGCCGATCATATGCCGGGCATCACCTTGTTCGAGTGGCCGGCACAGGATCTCCGAACCGCCGCAATCGACTACATCCAATCGCGACGGTCATTCGCCTCGGTAAGCGATAAACCCGCCGATCTCACCCTGACCGTCAAAGCCTGGCTGGCAATGCGATCTCACGATAAATACCACTATCGTGTACGCCTTGAATCAGTCTTGGGCTCTTCGGAGAAGCCGGCGATCAAATCGTATCTGGTGGAAAAAGAAACGGCAGGGTCGAGCGTTCGATGGGTCACGGCTTCGGATCAGACCCCTATTGCAGAAGCAGTCCAAGCCGCACTGGACGATCTACTCACGCAGATCGAAGCCGATCATCTCTTGTATCGGAAATAACCCGTTGAGGACGAGAGGCAGCTAGCAAGCTGGGGTGGGGAAATTTCCTGAAAGTACTTGAACAAATGAAGCAGTTTCCCGCAGGATGCTCAAAAAGGCTGTCCAGCAAGGCCGCAGCCGATGGAAGCATCGGAGGCGTAGCCTCTGGGCTACGTTGAGGATGCTTTCGAGGTGAGAACGAAGCTGGCGGGCTTTTTCAGCATCCTGCTAGAAGGCTCAAGACCGTCGATCGAAGAAGCGCACGGCAAGGCATCCGACTGCTACACCTGACGCAAACATCGCACCGACTATCCAACCAAAAGAGAGGCCCAACTTCCTCGGTTCACGACGTCGAAGTTCCCGGCTCAGATTCGGCATATGGGATTCCGGCCCGAGCCATTCATCCTCAGACGGGCGGTTCGAATCTTTCTTGAAACGAATAGCTGTCATCTTTTCACTCATAATTCCCCTACCTCCCTACAAGCCCGCCCATACTAATCCCACCTCTGCGCTCTGAAACTATGGATCCTACGCAGTACGAGAACCAGTAAAGTTGGCCCAGGCCTCATTGACCTGTACAGTCGAAGCCGGTTCGAACACATGGCAATCAAGCCGCAGTGAACGATCGCCGAGTGGAATGTTCAGAGAGTCACAGTGATGTGGCCGGTCGGCATTGGCATGTTGATTGGGGCGAAAGCTATTACAGGATACGCACATCCTCGCGACAGAGATCTCGCCCTGTCCTTGGAGACTACGAATGACCTTTATCAACGACGTGAGGAGGATGACTTGCTCTGGCTCAGAGAGTGCCTCCGTTGCAGTCGCCAACCGATCGGGCATCCGGGAAGAGGGCGTACAAGACCGATTTCCTTTGGCCGTCAACTGCGCCATCACAACTCGGCCATCGCTCATGTTGCGACGCCGGCGAACCAACTGCTTTCGTTCGAGCGTGGCAATGACTTCCGATGCAGTCGGAAGCCTGATGGACAACTCATTCGCCACAGTTGAGACCTGTGCGCGCTGCCCAGGCTTGGACCGAAGAAGCGTAAGAACCTGCCGCTGTAATGGGCCAAGGCCTGCTCGACCTTCTCGCCGCCACGTCCGACTTTTCATCGCAAGCCCGATTTTTTCCAGGCCAGCCGCCAACTGAGTGGTCAACGCAGCTGCATCCTGTAATACCGATGACTTCTTCCCGCTCTTGAGCACACGCAGTCTAGCCATAGGAGCTCCTGTTGAAATACCAGTATTTAACAAGTGTAGTGTGCGCACTGTCCCCACGTCAAGATTCCGGATGGCACATTGACCGGTATCCCCATGAACGGAGGAGAGAAGGAAGCGATTGGAAGATGCCGGCTGGCCTGCACGCTGGGACCAGCGATCGAACGGCGCTGCCGGTGTTATGGATATGGGGGAAATACTTCAGCAACGATTCACAACCGATAACATCTGATATGAAAACAGGCAACCTGCCAAATCGCCATTCGGCGTCGAAAGTCGCAGTTATGCAGGTTAGAACGTCTCAGCCAACAGCGATTGGATCAACTCTTCCGTTTCCTGATATCGGCCCTCACCGATTCGAACATGGCGAATCACGCCGAGTTTATCGATGAGATACATCGCAGGCCAGTAGCGATTGCCATAGCGATTCCAGGTCGAGAAATCATTGTCGATGGGGATGGGAAAGCGGATGTCGTGTTCCTGGATATATTGCTTCACCTGCGCAAAGTCTCGCTCGTAGGAAAACTCCGGCGAATGTACGCCAATGACCACGAGCCCCTTATCCGAATACTTCTGATGCCACTGCTTCACGTAGGGTTCGACATTTCGGCAGTTGTAGCAGCCGAAGGTCCAGAACTCGACCATCACGACTTTGCCCTTCAGATCAGCCAGATGCAGCGGCGCGCTGTTCAACCAAGTCTCGTTCGTAATGTCCGGCGCCTTCATGCCAACTCCTGCGTTGGCCACGAACCAGGTGATGAGCACCCCGGCCATAAGCGCACTGACGCCGATCAGAATTCGCCGTACCATGATTCCCTCCGTGCTCACGCACTCCTCCATCCTACGGTCCAGGGCCAACCTTGGATCTACTTGGCAATCGTACTCGCCGGACAAAACAGGTCTGTCTGGTTTCTCTGGTCTTTCTGGTTCATCTGGTTAGATTCG
>JANOOS010000388.1:0-3133 GCA_031421455.1 Nitrospira sp. | reverse complement strand
GTTCACCGCTCCGTGCACGTCGGAATTCATTTCGCAGGTGTTTCCGTGCAGCGGCATCGACGGGGAGTATGTCGAATAAGGGGACTGATTTCGTCGAATCAATGGCCTGAAAGGAGTTGCGCCCGACCCGATTGATGTACTGCACCTGTTCGTCTTGATTGACCATGATAATCGGGGTGGGAACTGCATCCAGGATTTGGTCTGTCGAGTGAAGCAGGGACTCTACTTGTTGAGTTTTGAAGGCCACTTGGTCGGTCAAACCTGCAAAGGCGGCTTCCAATTGGCGATTCATGCGATTGAGTTCGTTAGCCAGATCTTGGAGTTCGTCACCGGTCTGAACGTTGATAGGCTGTCGAAGCTCACCGCGCCCGATCAATTGTGCCGCTGCCTGTAATTGGCGCACCGGTTTGACGATACGATGGGCCGCAAGGTAGCCGAGGGACGTCATCAATCCGACGGCGATGAGACTGAAGACAGCCATCCAGGTGAGAAGGTGTCGAATTGGAGCAAAGAGTTCGTCGGAAGCCTGCCACACGAAGGTATGCCAGGAGCCTTTCCCCAGATCGTCATTAGTGGCACGGCTGGTTTCGGGCACCGGGGCGAATCCGATCAGCGAAGTCGATTGTCCGCCGTGGCCATCGCTTGGAGCACTGACCCAGCCAGGCTGAAGAGGCGTGACGAGGGGAACAAGCTGCACATCGGAAAGTCGGACGCCGGTCGGCAGAATGGGGCAACTCATGACGACGCCGCGATGGTCGATCAGCATCACATGGCCGGTCTTGCCGAAGCGAATGGGCGAGATCGAGGGCGAGATCAGCTCTTTGGCATCGATCACGCGATGGAGCACGCCGACTGTCCCATATCGAATGCGATCCATAATGGGAAGCGAGATGCTGATGACATAGCTCTGGGCCCGTTCATCGAAGTGCACATCTTCGATGAAGAGCTGGCCGATTCCGCGATGGGAGGCGCCTTTCCACCAGGCCGTGTCTTTATTGGCAAAGGGAGGTAGTGTAGTCAATGCGGCAACCAGGTTGCCCTCCACGTCGGTGATGTAGAGCATCTTCGTGGCAGCCCGGACCACTTGAGGTATCAGTTGATCGGCTTCGCTCTTGGCTCCCGAGAGATACTCTTGAAGCAGGCCGGCCATTTTGTTTCCCGTGATGGCCTGGACTGCCGCTGGGTCTTTGGCTTCCCAGCTACTGTTGAGCCTGTCCACCGTCCGGCGGCGCTCATCTTCCGTCATATCTAACAGGGCATCGCGGCGGTGCTCAAGTTCGAGGATAATCGAGGGGTCTGCCGCAATCCGTGATGTCCTGCCGACTTCGTCCGACATCAAGAGGTCGACTTTGCGAGCCGTTTCTTCGGCCAGAGCCTTGAAGCTTTCGCCGTTGACGACTTGGATTTCGCGAGAGCCTTGCCAAAAAGCGAGGCCGAGACCCACCATGAGGGGAACAATCCCCACAAGCAACATGGATAGAATGAGTTTGAGCTGGAGCCCCCATCTCGTTGTAGTCCGAGATACAGGGGGTTCGGGATTCATGACGGGCTTCCTTGTTCGGCCGGTTGGACATTGGGGAAGCTCAAGGTAAAGATCGTCCCCTTGTCGACTCGGCTGTCGACGGCAATCGTGCCGTGCATTTTGTTGACGATGGTTTTGACGTTATAGAGTCCCAACCCCGTGCCTTTGCCCGGGGCCTTGGTCGTGAAAAACGGCTCGAAAATCTCGGGGATTTTGTCCTGGGCAATGCCGGACCCCGTATCGGAGATTCGGATGTCGACCTGTCCGTCTTGAACTGTGGTCTCAAGCGTTAGTGTGCCGCCGCGCTGCTCCATCGCATGGACCGCGTTGGTGATGAGGTTGACGAGTACGTGCAATAACTCATCCGGATTGCCTTTGACGGCGGCGCCTGGTTGGTACCGTTTGATCATCTCGATATCGTGAAAACTCGATGCGTAGCGTGCAATCTTCAGCGCCTCATCCAGCTTTCCGTTTATAGAGACCGGCACATCCTCGTGAGGGGATGCGCGTCGCGAGTAGCGGGTGAGGTCTCGACAGATGGCGCT
The DNA here is from genome assembly GCA_031421455.1 of Nitrospira sp. Taxonomy (GTDB): domain Bacteria; phylum Nitrospirota; class Nitrospiria; order Nitrospirales; family Nitrospiraceae; genus Palsa-1315. The sequence goes on along the minus strand of JANOOS010000388.1, from coordinate 1,066 downwards.
TGTCCGTTTGACGGCTTCAATAATGTCCCGTGCCTGTTCGTGGACGGCCGTCAGGTCGCGTTCCTCTGCAAGGTTTTCCGCCAGGCCCAAAATGAGTTGCAGGGGGTTGTTGATGTCATGTGCGATTCCCGCGGCAAACGAGCCGATTCCTGCAAGCTTTTCTGCCTGGAGGAGTTCGGCTTCGAGTTTGGATTCATGGTGAATCAGTGTCGACAATAGGCGGGAAGCCGACCCACCGAGGATGTTTACTGCAGGAGGTTTGTGAGCATTCAGATAGATCTCCATCTCCGGATCGCCCGTGACATCCAAGATCAGGGTTACGCCATGATTGCCGATCAGGTCCAGCACATTGGCGGTCACGGAAATCCCAAGCTCGTGCGCGCGTTGCAACCCAGGCGCCGCAGGGTTACGGTCTGCAATGCCGACAATCTCAATCGACGGAATGTGGTGCAGCAGATCTAATAGCTCACGGCCACCACGGCCTGCTCCCAGAATGGCAATTTTGGTACGGTCGGAGGGTTCCATTCTGACCTGCTCCATCTTGGGAAAATATGACTCTCAGAGTCTGCGGAAAAACTATTGTGGCACGCCTGGGACAAGTCCGGTCTGTCTGGTCTATCCGGTCTGTTTGGTCTATCTGGTTCATCTGGTTAGTTTCGTTCAACCAAACACACGAGACAGACCGAATAGACTAGACAGACCAGACAGACCGACCAGACCAAATGAACAAGTCAGGGCGAAGGCTCATGGTCACAACCGTGCAAGTTCACGCTGATCTATGGCTCGAGCAACGGCTGCTCTCAGTTTTTCTCCTTCGACCGGCTTGACGAGATAATCCACCACGCCCTGCCGGAGGAAAGAGGTCGCCATATCGGTATCCGGGAAGCCGGTCAGCACGATGACCGGGACGCGAGGGTAATTGCTCCGGAAGTAGGCGACAGCTTCGGCGCCATTGATTTTTGGCATACGAATGTCGCAGATGACGACGTCGAGGAGAAGCCGGTTTTCGCCAGAATTGATAACCTCGATGGCCTTCTCACCGTTTTCCGCTTCAAGGACTTCATAG
>JANOOS010000387.1:0-3071 GCA_031421455.1 Nitrospira sp. | reverse complement strand
GTGGCACTCGTGCCGGCTGCAGGCCGCGGGCTTCGGATGGGTGGCTCCGTCCCCAAGCAATTTCTGGCGTTGGGTGGTGAGCCGCTCATCGTTCAGTCGCTGCGAACGTTGCAAGCTGCTCCCATGGTCGACCGGATCATTCTTGCCGTTCCATCTGCAGATATCGAATATTGCGAGAAGGAGATCGTCGCGCACTATCGCTTCACCAAAGTGATGAAGGTGGTGGCGGGTGGCGCCGAACGCCAGGATTCTGTATGGCTAGCGCTTGCGCAGATCCCCTCAGACACAGAGATCGTGCTCATCCACGATGCCGTTCGGCCTTTTGTGACGATCCGGATGATCGCGGAGGTTGTGGCTGCGGCGAGGAAGGAAGGAGCGGCGATCATTGCGCTTCCGATGCGGGATACCGTGAAGCAGGTACGGGCGGATGGGATGATCGAGCGAACAGTCGATCGCACTCCCCTGTGGCTTGCCCAAACGCCGCAGGCTTTTCGACGGGACTGGATCGAAACCGCCCACGGGAAAGCGCATGCCGAAGGGATTCGGGCTACCGACGATGCTTTCCTAGTGGAGTGGCTGGGGCACTCAGTGGCGGTGGTGGAGGGAAGCGGAGAGAATATCAAAGTGACGAGGCCTGAAGACCTGGTGATCGGCGAGGCGATTTTGGCATCGCGAAACATGGGGAGCGGGACGGGCAAGACGGACGACGGTTCGAGGTTCGAAGTTCGAGGTTTTCAGAACTTCGAACCCTGAACTTCGAACTTCGCGGCGCGCCAGCCCCGACTGTCTCGCGGCAAAGATTGCGTGGCGAATCATGAGGAGAGCCTATGACGATGCGAGTGGGCTGCGGCTACGACGTTCATCCGTTGGGACCAGGACGAAAGCTGATACTCGGCGGGGTCGAAGTGCCCCACAACAAGGGATTGCTAGGGCATTCCGATTCAGATGCCTTGGTCCATGCCCTCTGCGATGCGTTGCTCGGAGCGATGGGTGAAGGAGATCTGGGCCGGCACTATCCCAGTTCCGACCAGCGGTTTAAGGACATCTCGAGTCTGAAGCTATTGGAAGATGTCGTCGGGAAAATGCGGGGGAAGGGGTATCGCATCGTGAACGTCGATACGGTCATTATCGCGCAGGCCCCCCGGCTCAGTTCGCACTTAGCAGCCATGCAAAAGCAGATGGCTCAAGTGCTCGGGGTCGATCCTGAGCTTGTCAACGTGAAGGTAAAGAGCGGAGAAGGAATCGGCATGATCGGCAGAGAGGAAGGAATCGCCGCGCAAGCGGTATGTTTGATCGAAGAAGGTAATCACTCAGGTGGATAGGCTGAAGGTGTTCAGGCAGAAGTGTTCGGAGCTCCGGCCTTCAGCCTAAAAGCCTTCAGCCTGAACCCCTATGAATTTATGACATGACGACATTCTGCCCCTATGCTCAAGGCCATTAAATCAGACCTACGCGCCGTTTTCGACCGAGACCCAGCTGCGACCAGCTGGCTTGAAGTCGTGCTGACCTATGCCGGCTTTCATGCGCTGTTGGCCTACCGTATTTCCCACTGGTTGAAGTCCTACAACGTGCCGTTTGTTCCTCGTGCTATTTCTCAGATTGCTCGCTGGTTCACGGGGATCGAAATCCATCCCTCGGCGAAGATCGGCACCGGGTTCTTTATTGATCATGGGATGGGTGTGGTCATTGGCGAAACAGCAGAGATCGGAGATTATGTGACTCTCTTCCAGGGGGTGACCCTTGGAGGGACGGGCAAGGAACGAGGTAAACGCCATCCCACGCTTGGCAATCACGTGGTCGTTGGGGCCGGTGCCAAGATTCTCGGCGGGATTACGGTCGGCGACAATGTGAAGATCGGCGCCAATTCGGTTGTGCTCAAGAATGTCGCCGCCAATTCTACCGTCATTGGAGTGCCAGCCCGTGTCATTAAAACTCAAGGCGAGCGGCTACCCGATGCCACCATGGATCACAGCAACCTACCGGACCCCGTCAGTGACCGGCTCATGGCACTCGAGCAGGAGCTGATCGAACTGCGAAAGAAGCTCGAAAATCAAGAGCCCCCCCGCCTGTTCTAGCAAAACTGGTTCATCTGGTCTGTTCGGTCTGTCGGGTCTATCTGGTCTATCTGGTCTGTCCAGTCTGTCTGGTTCATCTGGTTAGTTTCGTTCAACCAAACACACGAGACAGACCGAACAGACCAGCTTGTTTTCGCGCCACTGCTCGGCTTATTTGGTGTGAGTGCGGAATGTGGAAATGCGCCCTGCGGCCCGAACGGGCCGCAGGGCGAGATTGTTAGCTCGATAAGCAGGTGCTCATAAACGTTTTCCGTTCGTCGCCTTTGAGGCCCTTCTCACCAGCTACTTTGTTACAGGACTTCATCTTGCTCTGCTGACTGCTCGGCTGAGTCCCACCTACCTTCGTCGGCTTTGCTGAAAGGCATTCTTTCATGAAGGCCTTTCGCTCATCGCCCTTCCCTTCACCCAATCCTTTTTCGTTCGCTTGTGCGTTGCATGCAGCCATCTTGCTTTGCTTCGCGGGCTCCGCGATGGCAAATGGTGCAATGCATAGCCCTGATATCAAGAGGGATACTATCACGATGCCGGCTGTCTTCGTCATATGCATCTCCTTTGGTGAAAGTGGGGGTTGGAAATGTGAAGAGCATACCAAATATTATCCGTCGTGTCTTTATAAATTTAAGGAATACTCATAAACCAACCATTTCATGAGCGCCTCCGCTGCAGTTGCAGATGGTTGACTCACGCGAGACGAGCGAGACTGGCGGGACGGGGGAGAGGGTTCGAGGTCCGAAGTTCGAGGTTTTCGGAACTTCGAACCCAGAACTTCGAACTTCGAATTGCGCCTTTCTCGCAGGTCTCGCGCTTCGCTACTCGTAGTCCACGCGCATGAGACAGAGTCCATGAGGCGGGGCGGTCTGGCCTGCTGCAGACCGGTTCTTGGCCTTCAGGACTTCTGTGAGACTGTCAGGAGTTCGTTTGCCCAGCCCCACTTCGACCAGCGTTCCAACCATGGCGCGCACCATGTGTTTTAGAAACCGGTCGGCGTAGGCTTCG
>JANOOS010000386.1:0-4591 GCA_031421455.1 Nitrospira sp. | reverse complement strand
ACGGACGATCTCGTGGCCGTCGGCCTGTCCTTTCACGAGCGCAATGAGATCGATGTCGCTGTGAGTCGTGATGGCGCGCCGAACGCTGGACCCTACGAGGATCACACTGACGAGGTCGCCCCCGCGGCGGCCACGGACGTGACGTAAGGCTATCGTCACAAGCTCTTCAAACCCCGGTTCCTCGATCGGGTCCGGTTGTTCCGGCGGTTCCGGCATTGCCAGGAGTTCTGCCTTTAATTCTTCTGACGTGGGAATAGGTTGTGTGGCGGGGCTATTCATCTTTAGGCTTCCTGTATGAGCTGAATATGTTTGGGGAGCGATCCCAGCCAATCCTCGAACGGTTGTTCCGCATCGACAACGATTTCCAATTTGCCATTGGGCAATCGCCGAACGATACCGGGGTTTTCTGGAGACAATGGGATTTCGACCCACTCGCGGTTCAGACCGAGTGAGTCGGTGATCTCAAGGATTCGGCTGATCTGTTTGAACGACACAACTTCTAACGGCATTGGCGCTCCATCACGAGGCATTCTAGATTTCAGTGGGAGAGGTGTCAATGAGGAGATGGATGATTGACGCGAGACGAGTAAGACCGGTGCGATACGAAGTTCCGGGTTCGAAGTTCCGAAAACCTCGAACTTCGGACCTCGAACCGTCATCAATCATGCGGGTTAACCTGCCAATACACGGGCAAAGATCTCGCAGGCCTCATCGGTCATGGCGCTGGAGATATCCATGTGGGTGACGGCACGAAAGCTGACGCCGCCAATGGCATTGATCAAGAGCCCCTCCTGCTTCAAGGCGGCGACGATGGTTGATGGATTGTGGCGATGGGCGATCACATCGAAGATGACGATGTTCGTATCGACATCTTGAGCATTGATCCTGACAGTCGGGATCTGTTGCAGCCGGCGCGCCAGGCGTTTGGCGTGCTCATGGTCATCTTTCAATCGTTCGATATGGTGTTCAAGTGCATAAATGCCAGCGGCGGCGAGAATGCCGGACTGCCGCATCGCACCGCCATACATACGGCGTACCCGCTTAGCCTTATCGAGGAGGGTCAGATCGTTCATCATGAGGAGGGATCCGGCCGGCGCACCCAGTCCTTTTGAGAGACATACTGACAAAGTGTCAAAGTGTTGAGCATAGGAGGCCGGTGGCAGGGTGGTGGCAACGACGGCATTGAACAGCCTTGCTCCATCCAAATGCATGGGGATGCCATGGGTGGCAGCCACCGCGCGTATCCGTTCAATCGTCGCCAACGGATAAATCGTTCCGCCGCCGCTATTATGGGTGTTCTCCAGACAGATCAGCCCCGTTTGAACCGTGTTCGGTTCTTTGGGGCGGATTGCCGCCTCAACCTGCTCAGGTGAAATGAGGCCTCGATTCCCCGTGACCCAATGGAGTTGGACACCTGCCAGCGCCCCGGCGGCACCCTGTTCGTACCGGACGATGTGCGCCGTGCTTTCGACGATCACTTCTTGGCCCGGTTGCGTGTGGAGGCGAATGGCGAGCTGATTGCCCATCGTGCCGGACGGTACGAAGAGTGCCGCCTTTTTCCCGAACATCGCTGCCATCATGTCTTGCAGCCGGTTCACGGTGGGATCTTCGCCGTAGACATCGTCCCCCACTTCCGCGCGTGCCATCGCTTTCCGCATGGCATCAGAGGGCTTTGTGACTGTGTCGCTGCGTAAGTCGATCATCAAACCTCCGTGAGAATGCCATAAGATCGTGGGCCGCGGCATTCTAGCAAATTTTCTCCTTGCGCGGGAGAGCCGGGCACTGCAGGATGCTGTTCGTATGACGTGGCTTCGAGACGTGCTCCCGTCGGTGACCGATGCAGAACCGGACGAAGCCGTTCCGGTGGGCTGGGCGTTCCTCTATTTTTTCTGTCTCCTCTGCGGCTACTACATTCTGCGTCCCATTCGCGATGAGATGGCCATTGAGGGAGGGGTGCAGCACCTGCCCTGGATGATGACCGCCACGTTCGTGACGCTCCTGCTCGTGACGCCGCTCTTCGGGTGGCTTTCGACCCGTGCGCCACGTTATCGATTACTGCTGATTGTCTATACATTTTTCGGCACCAATTTACTCCTGTTCTTTGTGGCGATGATGGGCCACCTGTCTCCGCAATGGACTGCCCGCGCGTTCTTTGTCTGGTTGTCCGTGTTCAATCTGTTCGTCGTGTCGGTGTTTTGGAGCGTCATGGTTGATCTGTTCACACCGGCGCAGGGCGCTCGACTCTTCGGTGTGATTGCCGCCGGTGGCAGTATCGGAGCGATGGTCGGCCCGCTGCTCACCACCGGCTTGACCTATCTCGTTCCGATCCCTGTACTGCTGCTCATCTCGGTAGGCTTTCTCGTTGCCTGCGGGTTCTGTCTGCATCGGCTGGATCGTTGGGCCATGGCGCAACCGGCTCGACAGGGCAGCGGGCAGGATGAACCAATCGGCGGCAGCATCTGGGCGGGGGTGAGGTCGGCACTCTCGTCACCCTATCTCCTTGGGATCTGCCTCTATCTGTTCTTCCTCACGACGACCGCGACATTCTTGTATCTGGAACAAATGAGGCTGGTCAGCGAACAAATTCCCTCTCCGGAAGGGCGCACTCGTCTGTTTTCCCTCATTGATCTCGTTGTCAACGTCCTGACGTTTCTGATTCAGGTGACGGTGACCGGCCGGGTGATCAGCCGGTTCGGGTTGGCATCGGCGCTCGTCGTGCTGCCCGTTGCGAGTGCCATTGGGTTTGGCGTGATCGGCCTTATGCCGTTCCTGGTCGTCTTCGTGCTCTTTACCATTGTGCGGCGAGTCGGTGAATATGCACTGGCGAAACCGGCTCGCGAGGTTCTTTTCACGGTGGTGAGCCGGGAAGAGAAGTATAAGGCCAAGAATTTTATCGACACCGCAGTTTCGCGTGGAGGCGATGCGACGACCGGATGGATTGTAAGCGGGGTGAAAGTATTGGGTGTGACGGCAGGGCAGATGGCATGGATTCTGGTCCCGCTCTCGTTGCTCTGGGGATTGGTTGGGTGGTTCCTGGCCCGGCAGGAAGAGAAGTTGAAGCTAAGCCGGACCAAGGTCGACCTGCCACCTTCGAAATATACTAACTAGCCATGCCGCTGTTTCTCTCTATGCATGCTCGCTTTTCCTCCAGAGGGTGTAGCCAGACTGTCCTTCACTGCGCGCAACATTCTCACCCACCCAACCCCGAGCGCGCCGAGACGCGCTCTTGTCCCAGGCGAGCACATTCTGATCGTGCGCGGTCTGTGAGCAAGAAGGATGGTCTGGCTGCTCCCTCCTCCCTCCTTTACGTGTAAAAAAACCGCATGCTATAGTCGACCGCACGTGTTAGCGAGAGTCGGTGAGGATCGCGTTTCACGTTTGACGTCTCACGTTTTACGAGGTTCAAGATGCCTGAAGTTCCAGTTAAGCTCTACCTTGATAAGCTACTGAAAGAATGCCGTATTACGGCTCGCAGCCTCGCACTCCTGTCCGGCCCTGTCAAAGAGAAAGCCTTGCGGGCGATGGCGGATCGATTGGCGGCAGATGAAGAGAAAATTCTGGCGGCAAACGAGAAGGATGTGGATGCGGTTGGAAAGTCCTTCGAGGCCGATGTCATAAAAGACCGGATGAAGGCCGCGGTAGCCCGCCTTCGCATGACGCCGGACGATATCAAGGAGATGGTTGACCGTCTTCGAATGATTGCGGACCTTCCCGATCCGGTCGGCGCCGTCACGTCACGATCGGAACGGCCTGACGGGTTGCAAGTCAGTCGTGTCCGCGTTCCGATCGGAGTGATCGGCGTCGTGTCGGAGCTGGGCCCGCTTATTACGGTGGAGTCGATCGCCCTCTGCTTTAAGTCTGGCAATCTCTGCGTCTTTCGTGGCGCACCGGAATGGGGCCTGACGCAGCAGGTTATTGGGACAGGACTGCGCGAAGCTGCGGAACAGAATGGGGTGCCGGCCGGCGCATGGATCATTATCGAACGTCCCGAAAAAGAGGTGGCAGTCGAGCTGATCCGATCCGGCAAAAGTCTCGATGCGATTATTCCTCGTGGCGGGGCCGGTCTCCGCAAGGCCGTGGTTGAGCAGGCGAAGATGCCGGTGCTTTGCAACGACGGGGGGATCACGCATATGTACGTGGATGCCGACACGGATATGCCGATGGCTCAAAACGTGGCGATTAGTTCAAAAGTGCAGAAGGCCATAGCCTCGAACTCGCTCGACACGCTGCTCGTAGAACAGGTCATTGGGCGGCAGTTTTTGCCGCCGCTGGTCAACCGCATGCTCGAAGAATTTAAGATCGAGGTACGGGCCTGTCCGAAGACCATGGCGCTCATGGGGCAAATGGCGATGACCGGACATGCTTCGATCATCCTGGCGAAGGAAGAGGATTGGCATACTCAGTTTCAGTCACCCGTGTTGGCCGTTAAAATGGTTATGGACATCGACGAGGCCTTGGCGCACATCGTGGCGCATGGACCCTGTCTCACCGCCGTCATCGCAACCACGAGCTATGAGTCCGCCCAGCGCTTCACCCGCGAAGTGGATGCCAGCGCGGTGTTCGTCAATGCGTCGTCCCGGCTCAATGCCGG
>JANOOS010000385.1:0-14455 GCA_031421455.1 Nitrospira sp. | reverse complement strand
GCGTTTCCCTTGTTGCTGCGAGGGGAACGAGGGGCATCGGTCCAAGCCCGCGTCGAGGAGGTGCTCGAGTTGGTCTCGATGACTGCGCGGCGACACCATCGCCCCAGCGAACTCTCTGGCGGGGAACAGCAGCGTGTGGCGATTGCGCGAGCGATCGTGCATCAGCCCCAGATCATTCTCGCCGACGAGCCGACCGGCAATTTGGATTCCCAGCATGGGGCCGAGATCATCGCCCTCCTTCGGTCTCTCGTTCAGCGCTTTCGCAAAACCATACTGTTGGTTACGCACAGCGCTGCGGCCGCTGAGGCGGCCGATTATGTCTGGGCCATGAAGGATGGGCAGCTTGTGACGAGAACGCAGCACGAGCCTGTTACGGTTGTCGCGTGATAGATCTATCGACCACCATTGCCGGCGTACGATTTCCCAGTTGTTTCATGAATGCTTCGGGGGCTCTCTGCGTTACGCATGAAGAATTGCTGGCCCTCGGCCGATCTCGCGCCGGAGCCATCGTCACCAAATCGATGACGGTTGAGCCTCGCGACGGCAATCCAACACCCCGGTACTATGGATTTTCTGGCGGGTCCATCAACTCCATGGGCTTGCCGAATCTCGGGTACAAGGCGTACGCGGCCCTCATTCCTGAATTGAAGACACTTGGGAAACCGGTCATCGCCAGCGTGGCAGGACTCTGTGAAGACGATTTCCCGACGATTGCCGCCATCATCAATGCGGCGAAGCCCGACTTGATCGAAGTCAATCTCTCTTGTCCCAACATCCCAGGCAAACCTCAAATCGGATACGACGCTGAGGCCTCCGAGCGACTGCTGAAACGGGTTCGAAAGGTCATCACGGTTCCGATGGGGGTCAAGTTGCCTCCCTATTTCGATCCGGCCCATCACAAAGCAATGGGAGAGGTGATCGGCCGTTGCGGGGTCGATTTCCTCAACCTGATTAACTCGGTGGGTAACGGGCTCGTCGTCGATCCGGAGCGCGAGGCGGTCGTCATCAAGCCCAAGGGTGGGTTCGGTGGCCTGGGCGGTACGATCATCAAACCGGTTGCGTTGGCCAACGTGCGGGCCTTTTGGAAATTTTTCGAAGGGCGCATGCCGATTATCGGGACCGGTGGCGTGGTTGATGGCGTGGATGCTTTTGAACATGTGCTCTGTGGCGCGTCGGCCGTGCAGATCGGGACGGTCTTGGTCGAGGAGGGGCTGGGCGTGTTCAAACGGTTAGAAACGGAGCTGGCGGCACAGTTCAGGAAGAAGGGCTATACAAGGTTGGAAGATTGCAGGGGAAAGCTCAAAGAACTGTAGGCCTACTTGGCACCGAAGGTCTTGGCAAGGAGGCCCAACTGTAGGGCCCGTCGCAGTAGTTGCGCCACGTTTCTCACATTCAACCGTCGCATCAAGTTGAATCGGTGCACTTCGACCGTGCGCACGCTGATCTCCAGTACCTGCGCGATCTCACGGTTTGTATGCCCGATCGACACCAGGCGAAGGATGTCGCACTGCCGGGGCGTGAGGAGATCGGCGTCGATCTCTTCTTGCAGCGGCTGGACTTTTCGGTTCAACGCAGTTCGTGTACTCATCAATTTCCCCTTATCTTCGGCTTTCGCGAGTCTAGCAAAGGTCTGTATTGCTGTAAACGAAACTGCTAATTTGTGCAGAGCCCTGTTTATTCGTCCCTCGTCCGAAGAAAAGAGCATAGGGCGTATAGCCAATAGCGTTTGGTCAGGAGTAAATTGGGGTGCCTTTGCTCCAACTCTAAGCTATTAGCCATAGGCTCTTATCCCCAACGAGACACGTCTCACAGGTATCGAGAACGACGTCGGCTGACTTTTTCAACATCCTGCCCCAAGATGACTATGCCGTTCATGCTCCATCGCGCGCTGATTCGGGCTCATGCGCTCCAGCGGCCATTTCGCACGTTGCTCAGCATTGCCGGAGTGGCATTGGGGGTGCTGGCCTCCGTGGCTATCGGAACGGCGAACATTCAAGTGCTGCGATCCTTCGAGCAAGCTGTCACGACCGTAGCCGGCCCTGCCACATTGGAAATTGCAGGTCATGATCTTGGAGTGGATGAAGCGGCGATTACGGCTGTCCGTAGGGTCGATGGAGTGGTGAGCGCCGCTCCGGTCATTGAAGAATCGGTCGTGGTTAACCAGGGGGAGGCGCGTGGCCAGGCGCTTCAGATATTGGGACTGGATCTACTCGCGGAGGTTGGAACGCGTGGATTTCAGATATCGCAGGCGGAAACCAACGATGCGCTGGAGGCGCTCCTAACTCCGGATGCGCTGTATCTTGGTCGTCAGGTGGCTGCCGACTGGAAGCTGAAAGTCGGTAGCACCGTTGAGGTGATGGTGGGAGGCCGTCTCGTCAGGCTGCGAGTGGCAGGGCTCATTCATAACGAGGCAGCAGGCTCGTCCCTTTGGGATCGCCTTGCCGTCATGGATATCGCTGCGGCGCAGCTCTTGTTCCAATCGATTGGTCGGGTGGATCGGATCGAGCTGGTGACAGCGCCTGATCGAACGCTCGACGACATCATCCTTTCCCTGCGCGCGGTTCTCCCTCCACATATCGTTGTGCAACGGCCGGCGCAACGGACCAAGCAGGTCGAAAACATGGTGTGGGCCTTCCAGCTCAATCTGTCAGTCATGAGCTGGGTCGGGCTGCTCGTCGGGGTGTTCTTGATCTACAACACGATCGCCTTTGCTGTGGCGCAACGGAGACGCGAGATCGGCATTTACCGCGCGCTCGGCATGACGGAACGGCGGGTCGCAGGCCTGTTTTTCGTGGAGGCAGGGCTGCTCGGTCTTCTTGGCGGGCTCTTGGGCGGTCTTGGCGGGATTTGGCTGGCCAGGGCTTTGGTGTCGCTGGTTAGCCGAACGGTCTCAGATCTCTATGCGCCTGTCACTTCTGGCGGGCTGATCTTGTCGATGGACATGGTGACATTGACGGCAGTCGCAAAAGGAGTTCTGCTTGGAACCGTGGTCTCGATGGTGGGAGCCTTGGGTCCCAGTGTGGAAGCCAGCAGGACTGTGACGGTTCGTGCCTTGGCGCCGGGAGACTATGAGTCGACGAATCAGCTGAGGGCCGGTCTATGGGGGTGGATCAGTCTCGCGTTGTTGGTACTGGCAGGTCTCTGTTCGCTGGTGGGCCCGGTTGGCAAGCTACCGCTCTTTGGCTATTTCGCGACGGTCTGTCTCCTAGGGGCGCTCTCCTGTCTTGCGCCGATGTGCATCAAGGCGTTGGGTTGGCGGCCTCTTCGGCGGGACAGCAAGACGATGGTGGTTGGAGGAAGCCTTCGGCTCATTGCGGCAGACCAGGCGGCGCGGCATCCTGGCCGGAATGCAGTGACGGTGTCGGCATTGATGGTGGGGTTGTCGATCATGATCGGAGTGGTTGTCATGGTTCGCAGTTTTCGTGACACGGTCGAGTTCTGGGTAGACGAGACCGTGATGGCCGATCTCATCGTAGCCCCGCAATCATGGCTCCAGGGGAAGCAGTCAGGTCAGGCCTCGCGCTCCTTGCCGGGAGGGTGGCGTCCGACTCTCTCGGCGATTGATGGCATTGCCGCGGTCGATACCTACCGTGAGGCGTATGTAGGCGTCGAGGGTCAATCGGTCGCGCTGGTGTCACGAGATCTCCGGCTCCATGCGCAGCGTAGCCGGTATCTAATGGTTCATGGAGATTCCAGCGCGGCCTTGCGGCGGGCCGCCGAGACCGGAGGCGCCCTCCTGTCTGAAGTGTTAGCGAGCCGGCTAGGGGTTCGTGAGGGTGATACGGTTTCGATTACAACGCCGTCGGGACCAGTTGCTGTGCCAGTCGAGGGGATTTTTTACGATTATTCGACCGATGGCGGGAAGCTGGTGATGGATCGAACATGGTATCAGCGACAATGGCACGACGACCGGGTGACCGTGTTTTCTGTCTACCTGGCTGCCGGCGCCGATGTCGATCGAATAAAGCAGTCAATTGTGACGCACGTCGCCGGGTTGGATGGAATGACGCTTCCGCCGTTGGTCATCCGAAACCACGAATTGCGGCAAGAGATTCTCGATATCTTCGATCGTTCCTTCGTCTTGACCTATGTCCTTGAAGCCATTGCCGTGTTGGTGGCCGTCCTCGGCATCGTGAATACTTTGGTGACGGCCGTGCTGGAGCGGCGTCGTGAGTTTGCCGCGCTACGGGCGATCGGTGCCAGCACGGGGCAAGTGGAACGGTTAGTCTTGTGGGAAGCGGCCTATCTTGGATTGATCGGAGCCGCCTTGGGCGTCGCGGGAGGGTTGCTGCTCGCCCTGCTGCTCATCCATGTGATCAATAAACAATCATTTGGCTGGACGATTCAGATGACAGTCCCAGGAGGAGTGATTCTGCAAGCCGTAGGACTCGCACTTACGGCCGCTCTGGTGGCCGGCTACTGGCCAGCTCGCTGGGCGGCACGGCAACCGGTGGTAGAAGGGCTAAGGGAGGAGTGAGGCCACCCTATTGGTCCTGTGCTCCCGGAATAGAGGAAGGGATGGAAGCCTGATTGATCTTCTGTGCTCGCGCAACGCGCGGCCTGAGAAGGCCCTCGTTGGACGCGCGCAGTGGAAGATCAATCAGCCCCCATCCCTGAAGAGAAAACGAGCAAGCTTTGAGGGATCATTTATAGTCTCGCTCGACGGGCGCAATGGGAACGAGCTGAGTTGCCCTGTCCAGTGCATGAGCACTCATACGCCCGTCTATTAACCATCTGATTTGTCACCATGTCTGCGGATACTTTCATCTGCTGATCTGACGCTACCTTAGCTCCTCACAATCCAGGAGGGTTTCTAGACGGGGCCCTTCCCTTGCTTTGAGAGGCTCATCAGACTCAGGACCCTTATTTCTTATTTCGCATGAGAAGAGGGCTGGCAGGTTCTAATAATATTATGCTCCAAGACCAGGGGTTCTCCTGGTCTCCCTCAACAAGTCCTTGCCTATAGGATCATTCCACTGTCCATCCTATTGAGTTGTGGCCTGGCGTTTTCGCCAGGTGCCATAGCGATCGTCGATACGGCAGCAGATCTGCAATATTTATATCTATTTGAATTATATAAGCATTAATCTACATATTGGATTAGCATTACAATGTCCAATGTTTTATATATGTTTATTGATATAACACTTGACACATTAGACAATATTGTTTATACATTAGACAAAGATGATACATGCATTAAACATAAAAAAGCTGGTCGAGCTCGCAAGCGCTGGGAGAGCACCGAGGGTGGTGTGCCCAGGATCATTTTTTCAGCCTCTACCTGCGCAACAAGTTTTGTGCTCGCTTCCATCATCCCAACCGCAACAACAGCGGGCCCAAACTACTCGCCGACTGTCTGCCTGGCGAACAGCAAGAAGTCGGCGTTTTGTTGTTTGCCCTGGCGACGCACGAACAGGGCTATCGGCTGGTATTGTGGGCGCGGTATCGCTCGGCTACCAGATCAGCGCAGCCTGGAGCGCATTGTTGAATCGCTCAAGCTGACAGGCACAGTCCACTGAGGTCACTGAACACGACAGGAACCGAGGACATGAACGCCGTATCGAATCTCGCCATCAATTGGACCGAACAGGGATTGATCCCGGACGCCGTTATTCGCGCCGGTGTCCGCCGCCTGTGCAAGCAACGGCTGGTTGAAATCCATGCCGGTGATGCCGAGGCTTCATCCGGGGTGTTCGAGCAGTTCGTGGCGCACATGAATGCCGCCGAGCTGGCGCTGCTGCCGCACAAGGCCAACGAGCAGCATTACGAAGTGCCGGCGGCGTTCTACGCCGCGGCGCTCGGTGAGCACCGCAAATACAGCTCGTGCTTCTGGCCGCAGGGCGTGTCATGTCTCGACGATGCCGAGGCCACGGCCCTCGCCGCAACCTGCGAGCGCGCCGGGACTGAAAACGGACAGCGCATACTTGAACTCGGTTGCGGCTGGGGTTCGCTCACCCTGTGGATGGCCGAACACTATCCGGCGAGCTGCATTACCGCCGTGTCCAACTCACGTTCCCAGCGGGCATACATTCTGAGCGAGGCCGCTCGCCGCGGACTGCAGAACGTGGATATCATTACCTGCGACATGAACGTCTTCACTACCGAAGCGCGTTTCGACCGCATCGTGTCGGTCGAAATGTTCGAACACATGCGTAACTGGCGCGCACTGTTCAAACGCCTGCACGGCTGGCTGGTGCCGGGCGGGCGCTTCTTCATGCACGTGTTCTGTCACCGTTCAACACCGTATGAATTTATCGACAGCGGCCCGTCCGACTGGATGGGGCGGAATTTTTTTTCCGGCGGCATGATGCCGAGCGACGATCTGGCGTTGCGCTTTCAGGAGGACCTTAAGCTACTACAGCGTTGGCGCTGGGACGGCAGGCATTATGAAAAAACCGCGAACGCCTGGCTTGCCAATGTTGATGCACGTCGCGACGAGGTCATGCCAATACTTGCTGCCATCTACGGAGCCGATGCCGCCGCGCAGTGGTTGCAGCGCTGGCGCATCTTTTTCATGGCCTGTGCCGAATTGTTTGGCTACAACCGCGGCCAAGAATGGTGGGTGGGCCATTACCTGTTTGAGCGGCCGGTGGCCACAGAACCAAACTAGAGTGGGGAGGCGCCATGCCCATGTTCGCAAACTTTCTTGCCTTTCAGATCGGCTGGTTCGCCTGTGTGCTCGGTGGTGCGCATGACCTGCCGTGGGTCGGCACCGGCATTGCTTTCGTTATCGTCGCCTGGCATTTGACGCGCGCGGCGCGTCCAAAGCAGGAACTGCTACTGGTACTGAGCGCCGCCGCTATAGGTGCGTTGTTTGACACTCTGCTGGTGTGGCTTGGCTGGTTCACCTATTCATCCGGTACGCTCATCGCCGGCACCGCACCGCACTGGATGGTGGCACTGTGGATGCTGTTCGCCACCACCCTCAATCTGAGTCTCGCCTGGCTTAAACGCCGCTTGTTCGTCGCGGCGTTGTTTGGCGCTATCGGTGGTCCGCTTGCCTACCTCGGCGGCGAGAAACTCGGGGCGCTGAACTTCGCGTCTCCAACTGCCGGGCTTATTGCGCTCGCTATTGGGTGGGCGTTACTGACGCCACTACTCGCCATGATCGCCCAACGTTTCGACGGTTTTGTGAGTCGCCTAGATGCAGCGATCGAGATGAGCCATGTTTGATTTCACCATATATCTCTCGGCCTTGGTTGTATTACTGCTGGCGGGCATCGCCGGCTGGATCTCCAGCTACGCAAGGCAGAATGTGACCATTGTCGACAGTCTGTGGGCGCTATTCTTCCTACTGGCCGTGCTGACCTGTGTAGCGCTGACGCCGATCCCCGGACCCCGCGCTACTATATTAATCGTGCTTGTGACCGTCTGGGCTGCACGTTTGTCCGGGTATCTCAGTTGGCGCAACTGGGGCAAACCCGAAGATCACCGTTACCAAGAGATCCGTCGCCGCAACGAGCCGGGCTTCGCATTCAAGAGTTTGTACCTGGTGTTCGGAGTGCAAGCGGTGCTGGCCTGGATTATCGCCGCGCCGCTCGTCGCCGGCATCGTTAGTCAAACACCACTCGGCCTGCTCGACTATGTCGGCATTGCGCTCTGGATGGTTGGCTTCTTGTTTGAAACAGTTGCTGACTGGCAACTGACGCGTTTCAAGGCTAACCCGGATAACCAGGGCAAGGTCATGGCCCGTGGCCTGTGGCGCAGCACGCGTCATCCCAACTATTTTGGCGAGGCCTGCCTGTGGTGGGGCACCTGGCTGATCGCGGCATCCGCCGGTGGCTGGTGGACCATATTCTCGCCACTGCTGATGAGCGTGCTGCTACTCAAGGTCTCGGGCGTGGCGTTGCTCGAAAAAGACATCAGTGAACGCCGCCCGGCTTACCGCGACTACATTGCGCGGACCAATGCCTTTTTCCCCGGGCCGCACCGCAGCACGCTCTCGGGCGAGAAGGAGCCCGTATGACGCTCGCACTCTTCTTGTCGATGGCGCTGCTGTCGGCGGCCGTTACCGCGTCCGCCTCGACTGGAGAATGGCGGTTCCGCGTGTTTCTAGATGACGCGGAGATCGGTTATCACCGCTTCAGCTTGCTCGGGGATGGGCCAGAGCGACAACTGGAAAGTGAGGCGCGCTACAACGTGAAGTTTCTGTACGTCACGGTCTATCGCTACGCGCACGACAGCCGTGAACGCTGGCAGGGTAACTGCCTCAAGCAAGTCGAGGCCAGCACCCAGGACAACGGCAAGATGCTGGCAGTGCGCGGGACACAGGACGGCGAACGGTTCGTGGTCACCGGTACACGTGGTCAGGCGAATCTCCCGGCATGCGTGATGACCTTCGCCTACTGGAACCCGGACTTGCTCGGCCAGTCGCGCCTGCTCAACGTCCAGACCGGTGAATACATGGATGTGCAGGTGCGGGTGCTCGGTGAAGAAACTCTCACGGTCCGGGGCGCCGCGCAACGCGCGTTGCATTACGCCCTTGAGACACGCGATTTCCGTATTGATCTGTGGTATTCGCCAAACAAGGAATGGCTGGCGCTTGAATCGAGCACCGAAGGCGGACGAAAAATTCGTTACCAGATCCAGTAAATGGCCATCTCTGTGGCTGGAGGAAACCGATGAACACGATTACGACGTTGCTGACCCTGGGTTGTGTCGTCCTCGCCGGCTGCCAGACCGTCTCGCAGCCGCCGATCGTGACCATAGCCAAGGTCGATCTTGCGCGTTTCATGGGCGATTGGTTCGTGATCGCCAACATCCCAACCTTTATCGAGAAGGGCGCGCACAACGCCATCGAGTCCTACAAGCTTGCGGAGGACGGTACGATCGATACCACTTTCAACTTCCGCGCCGGGAGCTTCGACGGTGAGCCGAAGCGCTACACGCCGCGCGGTTTTGTGTTCGACCACGAATCGAACGCGATCTGGGGTATGCAATTCCTTTGGCCGATCAAGGCCGACTACCGCATCGTCTACCTGACATCCGACTACTCGCAGACCGTGATCGGGCGAGAGAAGCGCGACTACGTGTGGATCATGGCGCGCACGCCCAGCATTCCGGACGCCGAGTACTCCGATATCCTCGAGTTCCTCAATCGTCAGGGTTATGACGTAACCAAGATTCAAAAGGTGCCGCAACGTTGGTAGCCAGGCAAGAGGGGAAAATTAATGAACACCAACACACTCAAGGACAGCTCCGCCGTAACGCGTTTCGGGCGCTCCCTCGGGGGCTGGTTTGACAACAGTGCGGTCACGCAGGAGGCCGGCGATGCGAAGCATATCGATTGGCTGCGCGTGGCGCCCTACTTCGCCATGCATCTCGCCTGCTTCGGCGTGCTGTGGGTCGACTGGAGTTGGACCGCGGTGGGCGTTGCGCTGACATTATATGTGCTGCGTATGTTGGCCATTACCGGTTTCTATCACCGTTATTTTTCGCACAAGTCCTTCCGCACTTCACGCGCCATGCAGTTCTTGTTCGCACTGCTCGGCGCGAGCGCCGTGCAGCGCGGGCCGCTGTGGTGGGCGTCGCAGCATCGCCACCACCATACGCACGCTGAGGATGAGCAGGATCCACACTCCCCGCACCGCCACGGTTTTCTCTGGAGTCACACCGGCTGGTTCTTGGCGCGGGCCAACTTTACAACGCGTATGGCGGTGGTGCCGGACCTGGCGAAGTATCCGGAGCTGCGCTTCCTGGATCGCTTTGATGCGCTCGTGCCGCTGCTGCTGGCACTCGGCCTCTACACGGCGGGCGAGCTGATCGCGCACAGCGCGCCCGCACTTGCCACCAGCGGTCTGCAACTGCTGGTGTGGGGCTTCGCGATCTCAACCGTGGTCTTGTACCACGCGACCTTCACCGTGAACTCGCTCGCCCATACCCTCGGCGGGCGGCGTTACGCCACCCGCGACCAGAGCCGCAACAACCTGTGGCTGGCGTTGCTCACCTTCGGCGAGGGCTGGCACAACAACCATCACCGTTTCCCGGGTTCGGCGCGCCTTGGCTTTTTCTGGTGGGAGATCGATCTCACCTATTACTTTCTCAGGCTGTTGGCCGCGCTCGGCCTGATCTGGGATCTGCGTCCGGTTCCGGCCGACAAGCGCGAGGCGCGGTGTGAAGTGGGGGCAGCATGAAAATCGCCATCGTCGGCACCGGTATCGCCGGCAATGTCGCGGCCTACCATCTCAGCCGCGAGCACGACATTACAGTGTTCGAAGCCGGCGGCCATGTCGGCGGGCACACGCACACGCATGAAGTCGAGCAGGAGGGACGGCGCTATAACGTGGACACCGGCTTCATCGTGTTCAACGACTGGACATACCCAAACTTCATCGCGTTGCTCGATGAACTCAACGTGCCATCTCAGGCGAGCGTTATGAGCTTTTCGGTGCGCGCCGAACACACCGGCATCGAGTACAGCGGGACCTCGCTCAACACCCTGTTCGCGCAGCGCCGCAACCTGCTGCGGCCGTCGTTTCTGCGGATGATCCATGACATCATGCGTTTCAACCGCGAGGCCCCGGCGCTGTTGGACAGCGACGGCGATGATACGACTCTCGGAGACTATCTGGCTGCGCAGTGCTATTCGGATACGTTCATCGAGCACTACATCATTCCCATGGGCGCCGCCATCTGGTCGACTGATCCGGAGAAGATGCAGAGTTTTCCGACGCGTTATTTTGTGCGCTTCTTTCACAACCACGGCATGCTGTCGGTAGACCGGCGCCCGCAATGGCGCACCATCCAAGGCGGCTCGGCGCGCTACGTGGATAAACTCACCGCGCCCTTTCGCGCGCGCATCCGCCTACACACCCCGATCGAGTGGATCCGGCGCCTTCCTGGACAGGTGTTGGTGAAGGCGCGTGGGCTTGACGCCGAACGCTACGACCAGATGTTTCTGGCCTGCCACAGCGATCAGGCGTTGGCGCTGCTGACGGACCCGTCCCCCGAGGAGCGCGACGTGCTCAGCGCCATCCCCTACCAGGAGAACGAAGCGGTGTTACACACTGACACCCGACTGTTGCCGCGCCGCCAACTCGCCTGGGCGGCATGGAACTACCACGTTCTGCCGCAAGCGCATGATCGCGTGGCGTTGACCTACAACATGAACATTTTGCAAAGTCTGCAATCCCGCGAGCCGTTTCTGGTAACACTCAACCACAGCGCTGCCATCAATCCGGCGAAGATCATCAAACGCATCCGCTACCACCATCCGCTCTTCACGCGCGCGGGCGTGTCGGCGCAGGCGCGCCAGGCGGAGATCAATGGTGCGCTCAATACGTATTATTGTGGTGCCTATTGGGGCTTCGGTTTCCATGAGGATGGTGTGGTGAGCGCCCTGAACGCGCTCGAACATTTCAAGGAACGCAACCGACATGCACAGCGCGCTCTACATCGGACTGGTTAGACACCGGCGCTTCGCGCCGCGCGGCCACGCCTTCCTCTACCGGCTGTTCATGGCCTGGCTCGATTTGGACGAGCTGGATACGGTGTTCCGCGGCCGATGGTTGTGGTCAACCAAACGCCCGGCCCTATGCTGGTTGCGACGGACCGACTACCTCGGTGATCCGAATGTGCCACTCGAGAAGGCGGTGCGCGATCTGGTGGAACGCGAGACCGGCATCCGACCGAGTGGACCGATTCGCCTTCTCACGCACCTGCGCACCTTCGGCTACTGCTTCAATCCGGTCAGTTTTTACTACTGCTTCAACGCGGCCGATACTCGCGTCGAAACAATTGTCGCCGAGATTACCAATACGCCGTGGAAAGAACGGCATGCGTATGTGCTGAGCGATCGCCTGAACGAGGGAAAGGGATCGTTCAAGCGCTACCGCTTCGACAAAGCCTTCCATGTCTCGCCCTTCATCGACATGGACATCGCGTACGACTGGCATTTCAACACCCCCGGCGACACACTTGCGGTGCACATGAAAGACTTCAAGGCGGGTGCCAAGCTGTTCGACGCTACCTTGCACCTCGAACGCCGCGAGATCGGCGCCTCCTCTCTGGCACAGGCTCTGGTCGCCTTTCCATTCATGACCCTCAAGGTGATCGCGGCGATTCACTGGCAGGCGCTACGGCTCTGGCTGAAGCGCGTTCCGTTTCATGCCCACCCGAAGAAACTCCCCTCGTTCAACCAAGGAGGCGCCCACAAGGCGACACCACAATGAACTCCAGCACACTCAACCGCATCGAGCCCGCCACTACTTCAAAATCGAATTTTGTCGATCGCCTGGCCATGCACGCTGTGCACCAGCGGCTGGCCGGACTCGCTCACGGACAGGTGACGCTGGTGGATGGTGCCAGCCACCGGTGCTATGGGCAGCCTGACGCGCTCTGTCCGTTGAGCGTCACGCTGCACGTGCATGACCCGCGTTTCTATAGCGACATCACCTTCGGCGGTTCGATCGGCGCCGGCGAAGCCTACATGCAGGGGTACTGGCGTGTAAACGATCTCACGGCCTTGGTGCGCATTCTGCTTCAGAATCGCGCCGTGCTGGACGGCATGGAATCCGGCCTCGCGCGGCTCATGGCGCCATTGCAGAAAACCCTGCACTGGATCAACCGCAATACGCGCGACGGCAGCCGGCGCAATATCGCCGCGCACTATGACCTTGGCAACGAATTCTTTGCGTTGTTCCTCGATCCGACCATGATGTACTCGAGTGCGATATTCATACATCCGAACATGACGCTCGAAGCTGCACAGCTCATGCGTCTTGACCATATCTGCCGCAAGCTCAACCTGACGGCGCGTGACCATCTGCTGGAAATCGGCACCGGCTGGGGCGGCATGGCCCTCTATGCCGCCAGGCACTACGGCTGCCGCGTGACCACGACCACTCTCTCGCAGGCACAACATAAGCTCGCCACAGAGCGAGTGCGTGCCGCCGGGCTCGACGAGCGCATCACCGTGCTGCTCAAGGATTATCGCGATCTCGATGGCCGTTACGACAAGCTGGTATCGATTGAAATGATTGAGGCTGTGGGACATGACTTCTACGACACCTATTTTGGCAAATGTGCTGCCCTGCTGAAAGCCGACGGCCTGATGCTTCTGCAAGCAATCACCACCGCCGACCAGCGGTACGATGCGGCGCGCCGATCAGTCGACTTTATCCAGCGGTACATTTTCCCTGGCAGCTGTATCCCATCGATTACAGCCATGAGCGACAGCATTACACGTTCCAGCGATCTCAGGCTCACACACCTCGAAGACATTGGCCCGCACTACGCGACCACCCTGCGGCGGTGGCGCGAGAATTTCTTCCGCAACATCGAGGCGGTGCGTGCGCTCGGTTATCCCGAAAGTTTCATCCGCATGTGGGAGCTCTATCTGTGCTACAGCGAGGGGGGGTTCGAGGAACGGGCGCTCGGCGATGTCCAGATGTTGCTGGCAAAACCCAATAACCGGCGTGTACCGGTCGAGCCAACAAACGAGACGGGAGGGAGTTGGAATTTAGTAGGCCTCTTTGAGAACGAAGGAGAAACAGGAGCAATTGTGAACAGACTGCCGTCTGCCTGAGACCAGAAGAGTGTCGCATTCCTGTGTATTATGCGGGCGCACACGTGCAACTCACTTCAACTGGAGGTTCAAGGCCATGATACCCATCAACTCGACTGTGGAGGAGGTTGTTACTGAAATGCTTGGGAAAACTGGTCCCTGTTGCCTGGACGATCTCGTCACATACCTTCCAAATCTCAGTTGGGGCGAGGTGTTCTTCGCCGTCGATCGGATGTCGAGAGACGGACGATTGTTGCTTCGCCAAGTCGGTTACTCCCGCTATCAGATCACATTTCCTTCTCAGCTTACGTCAGTCCGTTCACCAGCTCGCCAGGAGGTGGTGCACCGTTGACTCCAATACCGCAGCGATCAGCCGATGGTATGTCTACGCTGCCACAGGCGTGCGATTGGCAAAAGCGAGCGGCACGTTCTTGCGATCGGATGGCGACGCTGTCAACAATGGCCTCGCTGTGTATCCGATCTCCTGAGCCACCCAGAGCGTCGGGATCTGTTGGATGGCGATATTGTACAGGTTGACCGAGTCGTTATAGAACTCACGCCGATCGGCAATAGTGCTTTCCAGTGCCGATATGCGCTGCTGGAGGGCTAAGAATTCTTGATTGGCTTTCAGATCCGGATACTGCTCGGCCTCGGCGAAGAGTTTTCCTAAAGCGCCGACGATCTGATTTTCCGCTTGCGCCTTGTCGTCGATATTCAGCCCTGTACTATAGGCATTGCGGGCTTTGGTCACGGATTCCAGCGTCTCGCGTTCGTGAATCATGTAGCTGTTACAGACTTCGACGAGCTTGGGAAGTTCATCATGCCGCTGCTTCAAAATGACGTCGATATTTGACCAAGCCTTGTCGATGTTATTGGCAAGCCGGACCAGCATGTTGTAGACGCCGATCACATAGGCGATGAGTACGATCAATCCGATCACGAGCAGGC
>JANOOS010000384.1:0-2323 GCA_031421455.1 Nitrospira sp. | reverse complement strand
GATCCTGACCGCAGATCTGACGGCAATCAACCAGTACTTCGTCCATGCCAAGATGTGCGAGAACTGGGGCTATGAACGGCTTCATCACAAAGTGAGAGAGCGGAGTATCGCTGAAATGAAAGATGCCGATGAGCTCATCGGCCATATTCTCTATCTTGAGGGTGTGCCGAATGTGCAACGCATGAATACTGTGCAGGTGGGAGAAACTGTTCCTGAACAGCTGAAGCTGGATCTAAAAGCCGAACAAGAAATGCTCAACTTGCTGAGCGATGGTGTGGTGCATTGTGCAAAGGTGACCGACTTCACCACGCGGCACATGTTTGAGGATATGGCCAAAGACGTGGACCAACATATTGATTGGATCGAAACACAATTAGAAACGATCAAACAGGTGGGATTGGAGAATTACCTGGCTGAACAGATCAAAAAAGAGTCGTAAGGCATCCATCCGTATATCTTCCATTTGTCCAGTTCACGTTTATCTCAGGAACGTAAAGTGAGAGCTCATCAAGAAGAGGAGAGATCTCCGCTTACGCAGTTACTCCTAATAGGAATTAAAACGGTTTCTTATCGTTGGCTCTACAGGATCTGAGGGTGGAATAGATTCTCGGAGCAGACACAATGTCTCGACTAACTTCGGGTCAAATTGGGTGCCGGCTGCGACTTGGATAATTCTAAGTGCGATCGTGTTTCGCGCCACTCGGTTCGAGACTTCGGGGATGCGGATGGCATCGAAGGCGTCGGCAATCGAGAGTATCCTGGATCCAAGGGGAATGAATCGTCCCCTGATGCCGTAAGGATAACCCGACCCGTCCCATCGTTCGTGGTGGTGGGCTATGAGGACCGTAGCCTCTCGGAGAAAGAAGAACGGTTCGAGAAGCAAGGCGCCAAGCCGAGGATGATTCTGGATAGTGACGTAGGATTCTGGCTCAAGACGGTCTCTGCTCGATAAAAGGTGAGGCGGGAGCATCAAGAGCCCGATGTCGTGGAGGAAGGCCGCGAGTTTCAGATCATGCAACTCGCTTGAAGTCAGGCCGACTGCTTGCCCGATCGACAACGAGATTGCAGCTGTGCGACGGCCGTGACCGGCCTGCCAGGGGAGTGCGCGATCCAACTCCCTGCTCACCTGCCGCACGAGGATGCTTTCGACGTCGCGGCGTGATGCCAATGGGAGTCGGAGGCGGTCGATCTTCTGAAGCAATGCCTGGATCGTGATGATCCCAGGATGAATGTGTTCAGTGATGTATTGTTGCATGGTCATTCCTCCGAGAAAACGCAGAGCCCAAGACCACATCACGTGATCTTGGGCTCTGGGTGAAAAACCTCTGGCCGCAGTCTGTGTCGAGCGTCAGGGCGCGTTAGCTCATTCCTCTTTCTCGTGCTTTCCTGCCATCAGTGGCTGGTTCAAGACCCACATTTCGTAGAGGGGGATGACCATCATGATGAGAAAACCCACCGTCATGAGGGTATCGCCCGTCAGCATGGTTAAGACGAATATGGGGGAGATGTAGCTGATGAGCCAGGGAGAGACCAGGTCCAGCGTCACCCCACCGAATGAGATCCAGGTCGTGACGACTTTCAGCCTGCTGCCGGCGCTGGTGAGATAGAGCACATGCACGAGAATCATAAACACGACCGGCATCGTAAAGTGGTGAAAGTGGGTGATTTCTGCCAGTTCTCTGAACGACATCGGTTCGCCGAAGGTGGCATCCGACCCCCGGTAGTGACTGGCGATGCCTTGTGGCGACAGCCCGGTCATGCTGTGGGCCCAGAAGAAGGAAAAGGTAAAGCCGGCCAGCATCAAGAGGAGAAAGAAGGTATAGACCAGCCGGATGTGCCGGTCGGTGTCGCGGAGACGGAAGCGGGTGTTGAAGTTGCGCATGGGTGAGAATGTAGCCTGCCCCTGTTAGTTTCCGAAGATGGAGCCGAGGATTCCCTGCTCCGATTTCTTTGCGGCCACAGTATCGCTGCCGAGCCCTGCAGGTTTCAAATAGAATTCATCGACGAGGACCAGGACTCGTTTAATTCCCGCGGTCATTGAGCGGACCGACATGGTGGCGCCGCTGATGTTGACGATGTCTTTGTTGATGCGGACAGGGTCCAGAACTGTTTTCCCCTCATACTGCACGTTGAATCGTTTGGTGCGCACCTCGTTGCCGCGTGACTCGCGAAAGACGAGCAATTCCACGTTCATGACGTGCCCGGTATGATCGACTCCGACCATGTAGGTCATGGGCTTGTGTTTGCCGATGGTATTTTGGATCAAGGCGTAGCCGTCAATCTGCGCGCCGGTCTCGCCGATGTAGACCTCAAAGGAATCTTC
>JANOOS010000383.1:0-2304 GCA_031421455.1 Nitrospira sp. | reverse complement strand
CATCTGCCCACATCTCCTTCGCCTCGCCACGAAGGATTACTCGGACAGGCTCCCGCCCTACCAGCGAAGATCGTCTCCGGACACTTCGAAGGCGTTCTGAATATGCTCGATCTGCGAACCGGCGGCATCCGTGCCTTGCAGCAAGACGACATCGAATCTGCATAGCCGATCTTTGATGTGGTGACGAGCCAAATACTGCGCCGCTAAGCGGATCAACTTCTCCTGCTTCCGTTGATGGACCGCATGGATGGCTCCGCCGAATGCGTCGGTTCGACGCGCCTTGACCTCGACAAACACCAATACCTGACCGTCTTCAGCCACAAGGTCCAGTTCCCCCATCGACGAACGCAGATTGCGGGCCACGATCCGATATCCCTTATGCCGCAGATACGCCTCTGCAGCCGATTCCCCTTCTTGACCTAGCCGTCTCCGGGGATCGAGGGTGCTCACCGGTTCATCCGTGGAGATTCGTCAGAGGCGGCATGCGAGAGGGACCGCCTGCGTCGCGACTGCCGTTCAAGATCTGTGCAACTGGAGCAAACGTGCGCCGATGAATCGCGCAGGGGCCATGTTGCGCGAGCCGCTGCAAATGCTCTTCCGTCCCATACCCTTTATGGGAAAGAAAATTATAGTCTGGATAGGCATGATGGTACCGCACCATCATACGATCGCGCGTGACTTTGGCCACAATCGACGCGGCAGCAATCGAGATCGACAGCATATCACCCTTAATGATAGAGCGTGAAGGAATGGCGAGATGCGACAACGTGACCGCATCGATTAACAGGCAGTCCGCCGGGAGAGTCAATGATGCCAGCGCACGACGCATGGCCAGGCGAGTTGCTTCTAAAATATTGACGCGGTCGATCTCCTGCTCTGTGGCAACCCCGACAGCAACCGCGCGAGCCCGCCGGACAATCTCCTCATAGAGCCGCGCGCGTTCAGACTCAGAGATTTGTTTGGAATCGTCGATACCGGCCAAGCGGCAACGAGTGGGCAGGATCACCGCCGCCGCGACGACAGGGCCGGCCAGAGGACCCCGTCCGGCTTCATCCAGACCGGCGATACGGCGATAGCCGCGCCGCCGGGCTTCCAATTCGAACTCGTCGGTAGGTCCCACGGTGTGGCCCCGCGATACTTCCGTTGAAAGGGCACCAGACAGTCGTGGTCGGCAGAACCAGGAAATGAGGCTAGGCCTTCGAAGCCGCGGCGGCTCCGGCCGGCTCCTCGGCCTTACGGGCGACCCCGGGCTGCCCCTTCACGCTCGCGACAAACTCTCGGTCTTCGACCTTGGCAAACTTGCCCTTCTTCCCTCGGAGATAATATAGCTTGGCTCGGCGCACCTTACCTTGCCGCATGACCTCGACGCGCGTGACGATCGGCGAGTGGAGTGGGAAAATTCGTTCCACACCGACGCCGTAGGAGACTTTGCGCACCGTAAAGGTCTCTGTGTTCAGCAACCCTTTACGAGCGATTACCGCGCCTTCAAACACCTGAATGCGCTCTTTTTCCCCTTCCACCACTTTCACATGCACGCGGACGGTGTCTCCAATTTCAAAACTGGGCGCCGACTTCTTCGTAAAAGATTGTTGAATACGTTCTAAGCGATTCATGAGACTACCCCTTCCTCCCCACATCGAACAGGCATGCCAGCCACGCCTTCACGAGTAAGTTCGTCTAGCAATTGTTGATCTTCGAGACTCAAGACCCGATCTTGCAAAAGATCCGGCCGTCTCTGATAGGTACTTCGCAGGGCTTCCTTCCGACGCCACAGACGAATGGCCTCGTGATGTCCTGAAAGCAACACTTCCGGTACGGGCACTCCTCGAACTTCCGCCGGTCTCGTATAGTGCGGATATTCGAGCAACCCCTCCGCGAACGACTCTTCCACGATCGACTCAGGATCGCCCAACACGCCGGGAACCAAACGGGCTGCGGCATCGATGAGCAGCAGCGCCGGCAACTCGCCTCCGGTCAATACATAATCCCCGACGGAAATTTCTTCCGGATGCAAGGCCAATCGCACCCGTTCATCGACTCCCTCGTAATGGCCGCAGAGGATGACGAGTCGACGCTGGTCGGCTGCCAGATTTTTCGCATAGGCCTGCGTGAACGGGCGACCGTGCGGGGAGGGAAACAGCAAGCGGATCTGTTCGCCAGCCCTTGTATAGTCGGCCTGAATCTCTTCTACTGCGCGCAAGATAGGCTCAGCCTTCATCACCATACCCGCCCCTCCGCCATAGGGCACGTCGTCCGCCACCTTGTGGCGATCGAGCGTATAGTCGCGCAAGTTGCGCACGCGAA
>JANOOS010000382.1:0-6750 GCA_031421455.1 Nitrospira sp. | reverse complement strand
TAACCCGAAAATCGAGAGCGAGCGAACGTCCGTGACGCCCGGCATACCGGTGAGCGCGACTTCGATGGGAATCGTGATTTGGCGTTCGATCTCTTCAGCCGACCAGCCGGGGTACTGGGTGATCAGCTCGACCATTGGCGGTGAGGGGTCAGGATAGGCGACGACATCGAGGGTATGAAACGCATAGAGCCCGCCGAACAGGAGGAGAAAGCCCAGGATGCAGACCATGACTCGCTGGATCAGAGACAGTTCGACGATTCTGGCTATCATGGGATGCGATTCGATTCCAATTCGAAGGAGGAGAATCGTGCGTGGCGCGCTATCCTTTGACTTCCTGTCCTTGGATCAAGACCGCGCCTTTCGTCACGATACGTTGCCCTGGCGTCAACCCTTCCAGAACCCGCACCTGATCCGGTGAAATCGTGCTCACTCTGACTTCCCGTTTGACATATCGATCGGCGCCTTCGACGACGTACACGAACTGTTTCCCATCCACTTCCAGCACCGCTTCACGGGGAATCATCAGTAGCGGAGTGGACTCGCCGACCTGGATATGGAGGCGCGCAAACATTTCCGGCTTCAGCCGATGATCCTTATTATTGACCCAGGCACGCAACTTGATGGTTCTGGAGGTCGGGTCTACCACGTCGCCGATGTTGGCCACGGTTGCGGGGAAACTCACATCCGGATACGCCTCCACGCTGACTTTGGCAGACTGCCCCTCCTTCACCAAAGCGAGATCCCGTTCATAGACATCCGCTACCACCTGCAGCATATCGAGATCGGCTACCGTAAACACGACCTGACCGGAATCTCCCCCGATCGACTGGCCTGGCGTTACATTCCGTTCCACGACAATCCCGGTCAAAGGACTCTTCATTTCGAATCGCGACGTGATTTTTTGCCGGTCGAGTGGTTTCTCGAGTTCCTGCGCGGGAACCCGCAAGGACAACAACCGTTCTTTCGCACGGCGGAATTCCGCGCGCGCCTTGATCAACTCATTCTCCGATTGCTTGAGATCCTTGAGCGCCAGCGCTTTACTCTCATACAAGTCCTTGGCCAACTCACGGGCGCGTGTCGCATATTGCAGATCCGAGTCTTCCTTGACGTACTCTGAATAGGCTTGGGCAATTTCCTGACTGTCCAACACGAGTAGTACACTGCCAGCCTGCACACGATCGCCCAAATGCGCCCGCACCTCAAGGACTCGCCCTTGGAGCGGAGAGGAAATTCTTGAATAGCGATCCTCCCCGTAGGCGACCTTCCCAGCCAACGTGAGATCATGGGTTCCCGACCCAAATTCGACGAGAGCCGTTTCCACCCGTGGATGCCCTTCCGCCGCCGATCCAACCATCTGGGTTGGAGTGGTGGCGGCATTGGAAACCGTAGGTTCTTCTCCCCGCCCGCAGGCAGAGAGAACCAGACAGGCTAACGCCAAGGCTACAAAGTTTGAGGTTAGAGGTACGAAGGTAGAGGCAACTACGTTCCCCCTCCATCCTCCAACCTCCACCGCCCTTCGCGCAGCCTTTGTCTCACTCTTAACCTGGCTCATCACGACCTGATCTCCTGCCCCACAGCGCTTTCCAACTGAAAAAGATTGTGCTGGTAGTTAAACAAGGCTTCGATATAGTTTTGCTGAATCGTTCGCGAGGTGCGCGCGGCATCGAGCAAATCCAGAATCGTGGCGCCGCCCCGTTCATAGGCCCGTTCGACGATCGTCAAAGTCGAGCGGGCATCTTCCAACACCCCACCGACATAGGCTTCGACCAATCGCCGGCTCTGTAGAAGGTTGCGGTAAGCGACTTCCACTTCATTCTCAACCAGATTGACGGTCTTATTCACCTCGGCTTCCGCCGACTGGAGGGAAACCTCCGCCTGGAGAATTCCACCTTGGTTCCGGTTGAAGAGGGGCAATGGAATGCCGGCGCTGAGTGCGAATTGACCTGGATTATCAGGCCCCCGACTTCCCTGAATTGCGTACCCGGCACCAATCGTCACATCGGGAATCCGGTAGGCTTTCGCCAGCTTCATATCGGATTCCCGCTGGGAAAAGGTATGGCGTTTGGCGCGAATGTCCGGGCGCGCGTCGAGGGCGGTCACGCGCAACGTTTCGATATCGGGATCGATCCGGCGGAAATCCAACTCCGTGGTCAATTCCAGCAATGTCTTGGGGGACAACCGCAGCAACTGACGAAGATCGCCTCTCGCCGATTCTGCCTCCTGCAACGATTGGATCACCTGCGAGTGAAAGTCCACCATCTGTAAGCGAATCCGAATGAGATCGACTTCCGCGATGTACCCTTTATTGAATCGGATGGTATTGATCGCAAGAATACGAGAAAAACGGTCGCGATTCTCTTCTGACAATACCAACCTGCGCTGAGCCAACTGAACCCGGTAATAGGTATCCTTGACGGTAAACCCAAGTTGTCGCACCGCATCTTCGAAGGCCGCCTCTGCCGATTGCGTGCCGAACCCAGCGCTTTCGATTCGATAACCCCGTTTCCCCGCTAACTCGAACAATTGAGCGACTTGCGTAAACAACTGTCCGCTATTGGACAGGGTTCTCCCTTGCGTATAGGAGCTGAGTGTCCCCACAGACAACAACGGATTCGGAAAGAGCCGCGCTGTGACTTCCTGCCCCTTTGTATACTCGATTCCGTACTTGGCGATGAGCACATCAAGGTTCTGACTGAGGAACAGTCCCAGCGCGTCGTTCAGGCTGAGACGAAGTGCCTTCGATGCCACGATAGCCTGTTCAGGAGCCGGAGACGGCGAGGCCGCACCGGAGGGATAGGCAGAAGCGCTCAGAACACTGAGAACGATGATGAAGCAGATGGCACGCAGTCGTCGATCCACAAACACAAAGAGTTCTCCGTATAAACCACTGCATGGGTACGGGAGGTAAATACAATTGACCGCATTATCCTCTCAAGCGAGTTTCCATTATACAGCGTGCAGGGGGCGAAAGAAGGAACCCCTTGGGAAATAAGTTCTTAGCAGGCCTCGGAACATAGACCCTCTGATTGAGGAGGAAAGGCCGCCCAGAAAAATGCTCATCCTTGGTTAAGGAGGCTGTCTTGGTAGACTCAGGCGGGTGGGTGGGTGAAGAAGCCGCAGGGTCTGGCGAGTGAGATGAACGACCTTTTCTAAGTATCCTGTCAGAAAAGAGTGGGTCGGGAGCCTTTTCTCGCCTGCTCAGGGCAATGAAAGCTCCCAACCCCTTTGCTCGCGGCAGTTAGTTCAGCGGTGGAACCACTCCGGCAAATGTCAGCAGATCGGTGATGCGGAAATCGCCTAGCGTCGCCGACGGCAGCACCGGTGTCCAGTTCGGCCGAGCGGCCAGATAGGAAGTCTCATCGGCCTTCAGCAGGCCGATAAACACCTCACCGACGATGCGGCCTCCCACCGGTCCTAACCGGAGACCATTCTCCATGAGTTCAGCCTCCTTCAAAATGTAATACCAGAGCGGCGTGCTCTTCTCCATGCCGAAAGGCGTAAGGGCCTCTAGTTGTGTCGGCGTCAACGCCGGAAGGTTCATTCTGCGCGCTATTGCCTGGCCGGATGGTATCCCGACATTGACGTGCCGCATCAGATTGCGCGAGGCCAGCGACTGTACCCCATCGGCTGGCAGACCCGGAGCAGGTCCCCGCGAGCCTGGAAGCAGCATCACCACGCTGGAAAGTTTACCGTCAATCTTTTTGTTGGGCCTGAAATTGCCATCGCCGAAATTGAAGAACGTTTGCCAGTCGACAAACCGACGCGGTGCGCGCTTCCCGCCACGCAGATCGATTGGGTCCGGGTCGTTGGGGTCCTGGGCATCGTCGAAGAGAAAGGCGAAGAACGGCGCCGCCGGCGTGACGGTGGGGCCAAAGTTGAGGCGGTAACTCGGACGAATTTGCGAATGGCCGAAACGGTAGGCTGACACTGAAAATTCGATGGGGATCAACGGATTCCTTTTGTCCACCTCGTAAAACTTGAGTCCTTTTTTAAGGATGTCATCGACGCGCTCTTGGCCTATTGTCAGCGGCAGGAACTCGTGCAGAATAATCCACTGATAATGCCAGCGGACCTGACGTTGGGCCAGCTTGAAGATCTGGTTAGCCGATTGATCAGCAAGCGTGGGATCCTTGCGCAAGTTGTCGATCACCGCGTTATGAAAACGCAGCATTGCCATGTGGAACTGAGCAAGGATCACGTGTTCGTCGTTCCGGCTATCTCCGAGGATGGCGGCATTATTGCTGGGATCACGCGGTAGGTCGAAACGGATCGCTCCGTTGCGGGAGACCTTCTCTGAGCCTGGAATCGGTTCCACTCGCAGCTTGATATCACCTGAACTCACATCGTACAACTCCGGGGATGCTTCTGGCCCACTACCATACACACTGTCCAGGTCAAACGCCGCGGTGCGAAAATTCGTCGTCTTTTTGGGATTGCTCCGTTCGAGCAACGGAGATCTTGGATCGAGTGTCACATCGTGGTCCAGGAATTGGCCGAAGAAGGTCACGCCGGCCGTCATATTGGGATTGTCGGGATTGTTCGGACTGAATTGCCCGGGGCTTAAGATCGACTGAATGGGGTCGCTCAGGATATCCAACGCGTCGATGATGCCCCCTTTTTCGCCCAGCTTCTTGGCCTGATCCCGTGCGGCGTCGGTCGGCGGGGCGAAGGGGGGCAACTCAGGAAACATGCGCGTAAAGGAATTTTCCGGAGAGTGAGGCCGGTCTCGCATGCCGGGAAGGTGCAGATTGTTTTTTCCAGTAGTCTGCGCCACAGCGACACCGAACAGAGCTGTAGAGCACAGCACTCCTGCTAGGCCGGCCGACAGGAATTTCTTGCAACGATGCGACATGGTGTCCTCCTCATAGCGTTACAGGGCTCTGATATCCGGGATTCAACCGTTGCTTCCCGGTGTGAACGAGATGCGAGCCAGGCCTCCGCAAGAACTGAACCGTGAGATGCCCATAGTCCATCGCGTCCTTATCCAGGCGAAAAGAAAGAGAAGCGCTTCTGTGTGGGATGTTCTCAAATGAATACAGTATGCGGAGGAATACAGTAGGTGAAAGAGTCCATCGGTTCTAATAAACATACAGTGCTGCCACTCACAGCAGCGTAACCGGGTGAGTGTTCATTTGGTCTATCTGGTCTATCTGGTCTATTTGGTCTGTCTGGTTCAACCAACCAAACCAATAAAACAAGACAGACCAGACAGACCGAACAGACTATTTGAGCAAGACAGGGGAAAAGACGACTCTGATTGCATTGCAGCAGTGGTCTCCTGATAATGCGTGAAAGCTTCTGAGCCCGGCGGTATCTATCACCGACAAAAGGTATTGAATGTCTTCCATGTCTTTGGCCCTGCTCATCTTCGGGGTGTGCTATCTGGTGATCATCACTGAGCGGATCCACAAGACGATTGTGGCGCTATTAGGTGCGGCGGTCATGATCGGGTTCGGCGTGGTGTCGCAAGACGAGGCGTTCTATTCCCATGAATTTGGCGTCGACTACAACGTTGTGTTTTTGCTGATCGGGATGATGGTGATCATTAACATCGTCCGGGAGACCGGTCTTTTCGAGGTTTTGGCCATCTGGGCGGCGCAGCGGGCCGATGCAAAACCGTTTCGTCTGCTGGTGTTGTTGGCACTGTTGACGGCTGGGCTCTCGGCCATGCTCGATAACGTCACCACTGTGCTGCTCATGGCGCCTGTCACGTTGGCCATTACCAAGCGATTGGGATTGAATCCCGTTGTATTTCTGGTGACAGAGGCGCTGGCATCGAATATTGGTGGGACTGCGACGCTGGTCGGCGATCCCCCCAATATCATGATCGCCAGCAAGGCTGAATTGAGCTATCTCGATTTTCTCGTGGTCTTGGGTCCGATCGCGGTGGCGATTATGGTCGTGTTCGTGGCTGCGCTATGGATCGTCTATGGGCGAGCAATGACCGTGGCCCCGCAGCTCCGAACGGCGGTGTTGGCATTGAGCTCACGGGAGGCCGTGTTAGATCGACCGTTCTTGCACCGTTGTCTCTGGCTGCTCGGGATCGTTAACGTCGGGTTTTGTATGCATTCCCTCATTCATCTTGAGCCGGCCACGATTGCCCTCCTTGGCGCGAGCATGTTCATGCTGATCGGTCATGCGAGACGGACGCGAGGGAGTGCAGTGGAGTTGTCGGCTCTCACCGATGTCGAATGGAAAACCATCTTCTTTTTTATCGGGTTATTTATACTGGTCGGTGGATTGGTGAAGGTCGGCGTGATTCGTTACCTGGCGGATCAGTTGGTGTCTGTGACGCAGGGGAATCTTGCGGGATCCACAATGGCGGTGCTTTGGGGGTCGGCAATTCTATCAGCCGCAGTCGATAACATACCCTACGTCGCGGCCATGAATCCGTTGATCGTGGACCTCGCCCGGTCGCTGCACCCAGAGATTTCGGATTATGCCACCTTGGTGCATCAGCCGGACATTATTCCGCTGTGGTGGGCGTTGGCGCTTGGAGCCTGTCTCGGGGGGAATGGTACGATCATCGGGGCGAGCGCGAACGTCGTGATTGTAGATATCGCACGCAAAGCCGGCTATCCCATTTCATTCTGGCAGTTTTTCAAGCTTGGGTTTCCCGTGATGTTGGGGTCGGTACTGATGAGCGCAGTGTATCTCTGGTTTCTCTATCTCCGCTGACTTAGGAGCCGATCCGACATAGACCTTTCTACTGCGGCGAACGATCTGCAACCATCTGCGTCGTTCTCGGCC
>JANOOS010000381.1:0-2699 GCA_031421455.1 Nitrospira sp. | reverse complement strand
GCCTGCCAGTAACCTACGATCACGGTCTCACTTCTCACCCCTCTTCATTAATAACCCAAAGCTTCTGTTTTCTCGACACCCGTATAGTGTCTCCGATGACATCCTCCTGCTCAGCTTTCTTGAAGCACGCCGACAAGATTGTCTTAGCCTATCCCTGCATGACATTGCCCAAAAGGAATGCTACCATCGCAAAAAGTTGAGGGGGGGGTGGTTATGGACAACCGAGTGACCGACAGGTTGATCATCGCTGAGGTCAAGCTATGAGTGGCAAGATTCAGATCATGGTGTCGAAAGATCGGATTGCAGCCTTTTGCGAAAAATGGAAGATTACCGAGCTGGCCCTTTTCGGCTCTGTGCTTCGAGAAGACTTCCGTCCGGACAGCGATGTGGATGTGCTGGTGACATTCAGCCCAGACTCAGATTGGGGGGTTGAACATTTGCTGGATATGAAGGAGGAGTTGGAGACGTTGTTTGGACGAACGGTTGATTTGGTTGAAAAACGATTGGTGGAGGAAAGCCGCAACTATATCCGACGTAAACACATCCTTTCCCACATGGAAGCCGTATATGCAGCGTGACGACTCGCTCCTGCTCGATATGCTTCAGGCGGCGAAGCAAATACAGGAATACACAAGTGGGCTGCAAGAGGTGGATTTTCTCAACAACCGTCGGGATCAGGACGCCGTGTTGCTTCAATGTACTGTGCTCGGTGAAACGGCCAAGCGTGTCTCTCCCGAATTCCGAAATGCCCATCCTGAGATCCCTTGGAGGAAAATCATGGGCTTCCGGAATGTTGTGGTCCATGACTATTTTCAGATCGATGTCCATCGGACATGGAAGATTGCGAGCCATGACATTCCTGAATTGATCAAAGCTCTGGAGCCGCTCGTCCCGCCCGATTCCTCACCGTAGCGCCACCCGGCTCTTTTTCAATTCTTTGGCATGGCATAGTCTCGGTTGGTCTCCGCGCCTCCGGTGGCATCCGCTCCCGCCTGTCCCGTCAGTCTGATTCGTTTATTTGGTTTGTTTGATTGAACAAGAGAAACTAAATGACGCCAGACATACGAGGCAGCGAAGCGTTGGTATGCAAAAACAGTTTTTCCGCAGCCTAATAGAGCGAGTCATCGCGTAGAATTTCCTCAGATTCTTGAGGAGCCAGCCAGTAACCCCGCTTGTCGTTCGCGCCTTCCGCCACGAATTCTCCAACCTCTCCGGGTTCCACCATTCTTCCCCATTTCATCCCAAACCCGAAGTTTCACGCGGTCTGGTCTTTTTGGTCTGTTCGGTCTGTCTGGTCTATCTGGTTGATTTCGTTTGTTTGGTCTGTCTGGTTTATTTGGCGCATGTAATTAGTTTCGTTCAAGCAAACAGACGAGACAGACCGAATAGACCAGACAGACCTGATAGACCAGATGGCGCCGTCTGGGATCGAGTCAGAATGGTTAGTCGTTGACGATATGCCATATGGCGTCTATAATACTGCCACATGGCAATCTGAGGAGGTCTTATGCTGGACACGCAAAGAATCGTGGCGACCCTGGGCGGCAAACACACGCTGAAGCGAACCATAGGATCGTGGGAAGACTTGCATAAGCTTATTCTGGGGGGACTTCCTGTTTCCACGTATGCCCACTTACTGGAGGCCTTTTCGATCACCGCGCACGAGGCTGCCGATATTTTCCACATCCCCACTCGAACACTCGCTCGACGAAAGAAAGCACGTCGCCTCGGACCGGATGAATCTGATCGGATCTTTCGCTTCGCCCGCATTGCCACTCGAGCCAGTGAGGTTCTGGGTTCTGAGGAAAAGGCGCAGCTCTGGTTGCACCGGCCTAATCGAGCACTCGGGAATGTTCCTCCCCTCAACCTACTGGCCACAGACGCGGGGATCGCACAGATCGAGTCCGTGCTCGGACGCCTCGAACAGGGCGTATACAGCTAATGAGGGCCTGGCGTCTTGCCAAGGCTGCGTATATGACGCCGAACGGTGAAGGCGCCAAGAAATATGGTGGCCGATGGAATCCCCCCGGCCTGGCAGTGGTCTACACCTCAGAGTCCTTAGCGCTCGCCGCCTTTGAGGCCCTCGTTCATGCGGATAGTGACCTGTTGCCTGACGATCTCGTCATCCAGTCGGCAGACATCCCGGACCGGCTTGCCATTCGAACAATCTCTCCAGACGAGCTTCCCGATAACTGGCAGACCATTCCTGCCCCACCAACATTGCAAACAATCGGAACTGACTGGGTGCATACCAATCAGAAGGTTGGCCTACGCCTACCCTCTTCCGTCATTCCCCAGGCATGGAATATTCTTCTCAATCCAGCGCACCCTGAATTTTCAGCCATCAAATGGACCAACGAAGGGCCATTCCACTGGGATCTCCGGATGCGAAGAGAGCGCAAGTAAGGGGTCTAGGGGGTAGGGCAGGGAAGTTCTGAGTTTTGAGTTCTGAGTTTAGAGTTTGAGACTGATAAGAAAGCCAAGATGTGTGAGAGCGGCGGGAGGGGTTAGGCGTGAGGGGTGAGGCGTAAAGGGGTAGCGGGGTAAAGGGGGTAGGCGGAGTTGGGAATGATGAATGATGAATGTGGA
Organism: Nitrospira sp.; assembly: GCA_031421455.1. Lineage (GTDB taxonomy): Bacteria > Nitrospirota > Nitrospiria > Nitrospirales > Nitrospiraceae > Palsa-1315. The sequence continues at coordinate 110 of JANOOS010000381.1, read as the reverse complement.
AGTATCGGAGTTGGAAGAGGGGTCAGGGTGAGGGGGAAGGGGCGAAGCGGAACGCGTGAGGCGTGAGGGGTTAGGCGTGAGGGGTTAGGCGTGAGGGGTTAGGCGTGAGG
>JANOOS010000380.1:0-4703 GCA_031421455.1 Nitrospira sp. | reverse complement strand
TTCCACGATCACCAGATCATCGGCATCGTTACGGAATCGGATGTCGTGAAGAAATTCGTGGGAGCCGACAAGACCCCATACTTTGTCCCAGTCGAAGACATCATGAGCTGTCCGATCATTGGGATCGAAGAGCGCCGTCCGCTCACCGAAGCGGCAGACCTCATGGATAAGCATCAGACACACCACTTGGGTGTGACCAAAGGTGGGGCGGTGGTCGGCATCCTGTCCGTCCGCGACCTGCTCCACCCTGTCTCCACCGATGACTTTTAGCCGGTTTATTTATGAAGATTCCTCGCGAACAGGCATTCATGAATGATCCGCTCAAGGACATAACCCCTCACCCGAGGAGATTGGAGGCCTAATCATGGCAACGAACACACTCGAACCTGACTGCTTCGCTATTAGAGAACACACACGGAAGGAACGGAAGCTAGGAGATATAGACATCGACCAAGTGTCTGCCGAGATGCGGGCTGCGACGATTCCTCTGGGGCGTCGTAGTGAAACGCGCATGGGCTATCGTCGCCTCTGTCCGTATGAAGTGATCGAGGCTATAGAAGGAGAGTCGGTCGTCATCGGGCAGGGAGAGGCCTTCGCGCTCAACCAGAGCTCGGGAGGAATGCTTCTCCTCGTAGACCTAGCCCCACAGACGAAGCAGTTGATCGAAGTGCGCACCCGCCGCTCCGGATGGGGCTGGACCTTAAATATCCTGGAAGCCAGATGGGTTAAGCCAGTACAGGTCGAGTCGCTTGGAAATCTGTACCTGGTTGGATGCCGACGGGTTTTCGGTTCCTGTAACTATCTGTCCTTCTAGCCACACCCTTCCTCAGCAACTTTCTCCACTCCACGTCCCCTCAGCGCCAGATGCGGCGAGACGGGACTCTTTGTTGCCTGGCGTGCTTATTTGGTTTGTTTTGTTTATCTGGTTTGTTTCGTTAAACCAAAAAACCAGACAGACCGAATAGACCAGATGAACCAGATAGACCAGATTAGGCTCGCAGCTTGTATCCCACTCCTCTGACGGTCAAGAGGAATGTCGGAATGGCTGGATTCTGCTCGATCTTCTGCCGCAGCGAATGAATATGCACATCGAGCGCATGCTCTTCGAGCGCATAGCCTTCTCCCCAGACTCGATTGAGCATCTCCTGGCGAGAAAATACACGGCGGGGCGATTCGAGGAACTGCTTGAGAATTTGGAATTCCTTGGGGGTCAGATCGACCGCATGGCCGCTGACCAGGACTTCGTGACGATCGAGGTCCATTCGAAGATTCCCTGCGTGATACTGAGTGTTCGTCTTGACGCCAGCATCTCGGCGTCGAAGGATTGCGCGCACCCGCGCAACCAGTTCACGAACACTCTGGCCGCATACGACCAAATCTATATCCTGATCGTATTCTTTGAGACACGCTTCATCCTCACAAGAAATGTTTCCATCCTGCACGGCGACGATCGGAACCGCGCGTAACATGCTCATTCGACGAAAATTCGCGACAGAGCCGGAGCCATGGTCGAGAATAATCAAGCAGGGCACTTTCGATTTTACCTCTGTGAGGGCGAGAGACTCTGTGGCCACGGTCGTGCCGGAATATCCGTTCGTTTCCAGCGCCTTCTTCACAGACTGGGCAAACGGCTCAGCCTTCAAAAAAATGAGCACCGAGCCGCGCGCGTCTGGCATGGATGATTTATCGGTCAACATTGCATGGTCAAATTAGACCATGAATAACACCAAATCGTTACAGCGTTATTAACTGTCCGTTAATTCGAACGGGGGCACCGGAAGAAGGTTCGATGTTCGAGGTTCGATGTTTTCTGAACTTTGAACTTAGCACTCAGAACATCGAACCCAGAACTGCGAAATTCGTGTCTCGCGCGTCGCGCATGAGAGGGCTTAGCCCGGAGTTAACACCGATTTAACAATTCATTGATCTAGTGGCAACGAAACCCCGGTACCCTCTTAGCAGGATGCTGAAAAAGTCCTGCCAGCATGAAGAAGGTTGAGGTTCAGGCTAAGGTTGAGAAAAAGAGAGTCTAATCTTCGTTAAACCTTGACCTTGATCTCAGACGCTGCGGCCTTGCTGGACAGTCTTTTTGAGCATCCTGCGGATAGTTTTCTGTTGTGTCATATGCGCAGCCATCGAAGTGCTCGCTTGCCAGACTTGGAGGACAGGAGGCATGGGAATCAGACAGAACATGAAACAGTGTCGCCGTCAGGCATCGGTGGGCATCTATGCCTTCCTTGTGCTGTTCTTTGCCGTAGCCACCCAGGTCTCTGCTCAAATAATGCCCTCGCTGGATCCCAAGATCTCCTCCTATCAGCGCGGGAACGACGTGACCGGCTCACTCACCGTCGCAGGGTCGGACACCATGAAACCGCTGACAGAATCATGGTCGGCAAAACTCCGGCAAATGTATCCAGGACTCTCAATCAAAGTGGAAAGCAAAGGATCCGAGACAGGACTCGCTGCGCTGCTGGAGGGGAAAGCCCAGATCGCTGCGATGTCCAGGCGCATGACGCAAGAAGAGGTCGTTGAATTCAAGCGGGAGTTCGGCTATGAACCGACCGAGGTTCCAGTTGCCGTGGATGCGCTGGCAATCTACGTACATAAAGATAATCCGATCGAAGGATTGTCCCTCGCCGAAGTCGATGCAGTTTTTTCAAAAGAACGGCGACGCGGCCTGAAATATCCTGTCAATGTCTGGGGCGACGTCATGTTGTTCGACGAAGAGTGGGAGAAATCGCCGGTTCAACTTTACGGGCGGAATGGCAATTCCGGTACCGCTTCATTCTTCAGAGAGCACGTCTTGAACGGGGCCGACTTGAAGAAGACGATGGAGGCGGGTGTCGGCTCGGCGGCGGTTGTCATTGACCTGATGAGAGATCGATTCGGCATTGGATTCAGCAGCATCGGCTATCGGACATCGGAAGTTCGCCCGGTCCCATTGGCATCGGTTAAAGGCGGACGGTACGTAGAGCCGACATTTGAAACGGCGATGGATGGGTCGTACCCCTTGAGGCGCAATCTGTATCTCTATATCAACCGTCCCCCGAAGGTTGCACCGCCCGGGCCGATCCTGGAGTACGTGAGGTTCGCGCTGAGCCAACGAGGGCAGAAAATTGTCATAGACCAAGGGTATTACCCCCTCCCAACGACGGAACTCAACCGGCTCACCATGATGTGGACAACCCCTCCGCGCACCGTGACCGCTGAAGGACCAGCCAAGGTTCAGGACTAGCTGACTGGCCCTGTCTATCTGGTCTGTCTTGTCTATTGGGTCTATCTCGTGAGTGTAGTTGAGCGAACCCAACCAGATAGACCGGACAGACCAGATAGACAAGACAGACTAGATAGACCAAATGAACCAGTTTCGTCTCGTTATTCTTGCCCTCGTCTGTGCCGGCCTGATCGGGGCCTGTAGCCCCAGACAATTCACTACCATTACGATTTACGACCAACCAGACGCTTACGTCCGGTTGGAGTTCGACCGTACGGTGAAGAAGGGAACGGAACACTCGCATCCGGTCTCGCTCAAGCCAGAACAAATTGCTGCAGTCCTGGCCGGGGTGAGGATCGAAGAGCCCATTGCCCTTGTTCGGGGTGACATCCTCCAACGAGATCCTGTTCCGCCCATCCACCCGACCTTTTCTGATAAAGACATCGCGTTTTTAGCGCCGCTGTTGGCGATGGCCCTTAGCAAAGCGACATCGGAAGAAGTCGTGACCTTCTACCAAACTCGATCTATCTCAGCCAATACGCGAGAAGTCACATCTGGTGGCCTGTTCATTCAAGGCGACGAACTGCACCTGATTCTTGCGAATTACCGATCACAAACGCGCTATATGGGCGATATGGGCGTGGCCGAAACACAGGACGACCGGTTCACGCCGATGCAATCGCTGGCCCCGCAAAGAGGCCGATTGAATTTTGAGCCGCACTCGGCCAAGAGAGAAAAACCAAGCGGGGGTTTTGAAAAACTCTTGCAGCAGGACCAGCGCGAACTGACGGTATTGTACAAACAACTGCCGGCCAGGCCCCTGGTGCAGGCGGTTCCTTAGCCCGGTCTGTTTGGTCTATCTGGTCTGTCTGGTCTATTCGGTCTGACTCGTGAGTTTAGCTGAACGAAGCCCACCTGGTGGACTAAACCGACCAGAAAAACTGAAAAGACTGGATAGACCAGACAGACCAGCAGTCTGCTAGAAACTCCACTGGAGCTGGAAGCGAAGCAAGTTTCCTGATTGGAGTTGATAGGGGGTCTGGGTGCAGGCGACATTGAGAGCAAATGGATCGGTGCAGGCGGCTGGAGTGAAAGAGGAGTCAGACGAGCTTCGCTGAGTCCAGGAATAGGCAACGGTCAATTCGAGCGCGCGATTGAACTGGTACTCGATCCCCAGCTCTGTTTCCCGCACTGAAGATCTCGGCGCATTACTCTGAAGCTTGCTGCCTCCGAAATATTCCTGCATGCGCACATAGGGGAATATGTTCTGGCAATAGGTATCGCATTTATAGTTATAAAAGAGCTGGACATAGCCGCCATGCACGGAGCCGAGTTCCACCGCTGTCCTGGCCCCGTTCAGTTGAGGCCCCCGCCCGATGTTATATTCCGCTTGAAGGCCGAACGGTTGAGGAAAGACGACCATATGCCAGGCAACCCGTTCGTCGAGATAATTGCCGCCGTTCGTGACCTGCGGCGATACCGGAAGTCC
>JANOOS010000379.1:0-4754 GCA_031421455.1 Nitrospira sp. | reverse complement strand
ATCAACCATGTACATGCCCTCGCATTCCGTGATCTTTTTGCAGGGCACGCCGATCTCTTCGAGGATCTCATTGGCCGGTTCGCAGATCGTCGCCTTGTTCATCAGATAGCCGCCCGTCCAAAAGCCGCCGCCAAGGGCAAGACTCTGTTCGACGATGACCGTCCGAAATCCCATCGCAGCCAGATCATGGGCGCAGATCAATCCGGAAGGACCGGCGCCGACGATGATTACATCGCTCTCGATCAGTTGATCGAATTCTTTGTAATATTCCCGCGCGATATGCCGTGTGATGTCGCGCTCGCGTAACGGGGCTGGTTTTGGCTTTGCCATTGGAACTCCTACCGGTAAATTTCTGCTCCGGTCTTCTTAAACTCTTCTGCCTTTTCCTTCATGCCAATTTGAATCGCTTGCTGTTCATCCACTTGTAATTGTGCTGCATAGTCACGGACATCCTGCGTGATCTTCATCGAGCAGAAATGAGGGCCGCACATGGAGCAGAAATGCGAGACTTTTGCGGCATTGTCCGGCAAGGTCTCGTCGTGGAAAAGTTTGGCCGTGTCCGGATCGAGCGACAGATTGAACTGGTCTTCCCAGCGAAACTCGAAGCGAGCTTTGGACAGGGCGTTATCCCGAATCTGCGCGCCCGGATGTCCCTTGGCGAGGTCCGCCGCGTGGGCGGCGATTTTGTAGGTAATGACGCCGGTTTTCACATCTTCGCGGTCTGGGAGGCCCAGGTGTTCTTTGGGTGTCACATAGCAGATCAACGCACAGCCGAACCACCCGATCATGGCTGCGCCGATGCCTGAGGTGATGTGGTCGTAGCCTGGGGCGATGTCGGTTGTGAGCGGCCCCAGCGTATAGAAGGGCGCTTCCTGGCAGGCCTTCAGCTGTTTTTCCATGTTGACCTGGATCATGTGCATGGGCACGTGGCCTGGCCCTTCGATCATGACCTGGACGTCGTGGCGCCAGGCAATCTTGGTGAGTTCTCCCAACGTGTCCAGCTCCGCAAATTGTGCTTCGTCGTTGGCATCGGCAATGGAGCCGGGGCGCAATCCGTCGCCCAAACTGAACGACACGTCGTAGGCCTTCATGATCTCGCAGATCTCTTCGAAGTGTGTGTAGGTGAAGTTTTCTTGATGATGAGCCAAGCACCACTTCGCATGGATCGCCCCGCCACGGGACACGATGCCAGTCATGCGTTTGGCAGTCATCGGCACATAGGCCAGTCGCACACCGGCGTGGATGGTGAAGTAATCCACACCTTGCTCGGCCTGCTCGATCAGCGTGTCGCGATAGATCTCCCAGGTCAGGTCTTCTGCCTTGCCCCCGACTTTTTCGAGCGCCTGATAGATCGGCACGGTGCCGATGGGCACTGGTGAATTGCGGATAATCCATTCACGGGTTTCATGGATGTTCTTGCCGGTGGAGAGGTCCATCACGGTGTCCGCGCCCCAACGAATAGACCAGATCATTTTCTCGACTTCTTCTTCGATGGAGGAGGCGACCGCAGAGTTGCCGATGTTGGAGTTGATCTTCACCAGAAAGTTGCGGCCGATGATCATCGGTTCACTCTCTGGATGGTTGATGTTGGCCGGGATGATCGCGCGGCCACGCGCGACTTCGTCGCGGACGAATTCCGGTGTGATGACGGAGGGAATACTTGCGCCCCAGGATTGGCCTGGATGCTGGGTGACCCCGCCGCCATGTCCATTGCGTGACGCCAGTTCGCGCGCTACTTCGCGGGATTGATTCTCGCGGATCGCGATGAATTCCATTTCCGAGGTGACGATGCCTTGTCTGGCATAGTGGATCTGAGTGACGTTCATGCCTGACTTGGCTTTCAAGGGCTTACGAATATGCTGGAACCGGAGTTCGTCCAGCTTGGGATCAGCTGCGCGCAAGCGGCCGTACTGCGAGGAGATATCCGAAAGCTCGACCACATCGTTCCTGCCGATCACCCAGTCTCGGCGGTAAGGTGCCAATCCAGTCTTCGCGTCGATTGTGACGTTCGGGTCTGTATAGGGGCCGGAGGTATCGTAGATCGTGATCGGTTCATTGACGGTGGGCGTGCCCCCATTCATCGACTTAGTAGCGGTCAGACTGATTTCTCTCATTGGAACCTGCACGCCGGCCTGAGTTCCCTGCACGTACACCTTGCGAGATGCAGGGAACGGCGTGGTCGTCAAGGCCGACGCTGCGGATGTCTGTCCGTTACTCGTGGCCGATCCATTGCCGTTTGTATGGTCGCTCATGAGGAGATCCTTTCTCCAAAACGTGAACTGTGCACAGTCGTCAAAAATAAAAATGCCACACCACGAGCAGGGGGTGCGGCAGAGAGACCAACAGTTCCAGTTGTTCTCGCTTCCCTACGCTGGTATTACCCAGGTCAGGTTCTGAGGGTCATCCGTTTGGGCGGACTCTCAGCCGTGTGGCTCCCCTAGCTTCGAGCAGGAATCGTATCGCCGGCCCCTTCCATTGTCAACCGGATATTAGGCCTATCTCAAGGTTAAGGCTTAGGTTGAGGCTAAGGCGAAAAACGTCCGACCTTCGCTCAACCTTGACCTCGACCTCAGCCTGACTTCAGCCTGCTTCATTGATTGTCGGAGAGCCCTAACGTAGAATGATGCTTCACGCTATTTCGCCAAGGAGCCTATGCAGACCGTCTCGACGCTTCCGAAACCGATCACGGATTACCAGCAGCTGCCTGCGGAGGAGTTATTCCGCCGGACTGTTGAGGCTAAACGTGTGCTCGGCGACCAGGTGATGATCCTCGGCCATAATTATCAACGGGATGAAGTCATCGAACATGCAGATTTTCGCGGGGATTCTCTCCTGCTCTCGAAACTGGCGGCCGAGCGATCAGAGCGGCCCTATATCGTCTTTTGCGGCGTGCATTTCATGGCCGAGACCGCTGACATTTTGAGCCGCTCCAAGCAAACGGTGATCCTCCCGGACATGGCAGCAGGCTGTTCCATGGCGGATATGGCGGCTATCGAACAAGTCGATCAATGCTGGGAGACGCTAGGTCGAATCCTTCCCGTGGAAGAGACCGTCATGCCGGCGGTCTATGTGAACTCTGCTGCCGTGCTCAAAGCATTTTGCGGCGAACATGGCGGGATTACCTGCACCTCCTCCAACGCGAAGGCGGTCATAGAATGGTCCTGGGCCAGACGGGAGAAAATTCTCTTTTTCCCGGACGAACACTTGGGCCGCAACACGGCCAACAAGATGGGGTTACCGCGAGAAGAGATGATCGTGTGGGACCCCTATCAACCCAACGGGGGCAATACGCGTGAAGCGATCAAGCGCGCGAAGCTCATTCTTTGGAAAGGCCACTGTAGTGTGCACCAGATGTTCCAGCCAGTGCACGTGGACAATTTCCGCAAGCAGTATCCGGATGGGAAGGTGATCGTCCATCCCGAATGTCACGAGGATGTGGTCAATAAGGCAGACCTGTCCGGGTCCACGGAGTTTATTATCCGCACGGTGACGGCAGCGCCAGCCGGGACGGCCTGGGCAGTGGGGACCGAATTGAACCTGGTCAATCGATTGAAGCGTGATCTCACCGATAAGAAGGTGTTCTTTCTCTCTTCCACGGTCTGCCAATGCGCGACGATGTTCCGGATCGATGGAGCCCATCTCTGCTGGGCGATGGAAAATCTTGCCGACGGCCACGTCGTGAACCATATCGTCGTTCCAGACGACGAAAAACATTGGGCGAAGGTAGCGTTAGACCGCATGATGGTCGTGAGCTGACCTCAATTTTGAATTGTGAATGCTGAATGTTGAATTTCAGATTCAACCAGACTCTTCATTCACCATTCACCATTTAACATTCATCATTCAGCGCAATGGATTACAAGGCCACACTCAATCTGCCGAAAACTGACTTTCCCATGAAGGCGAACCTGCCGCAGCGGGAGCCTGAACTCCTGGCCTCGTGGGAGAAGGAACGGTTGTACGAACAGATTCAGGAGGCGGGGAAGGGCCGGCCATTGTATGTCTTGCACGATGGGCCGCCCTACGCCAATGGCCGGATTCATATCGGTCACGCGCTGAACAAGATCCTCAAAGACATCATCATCAAATCGAAGACGATGGCAGGCTACCAGGTGCCTTACGTGCCGGGGTGGGATTGCCATGGTCTGCCGATCGAACACCAGGTCCTCAAAGAACTCGGCGACAAGAAAAAAACACTCGATACTCCAGCTATCCGCAAGCTCTGCCGGGAATATGCGGAGAAGTTTTATGCGATCCAGCGTGAGGAGTTTCAGCGACTGGGCATCCTAGGCGATTGGCAGCAGCCCTATCTCACGATGAATCCCGGCTATGAGGCCACGATCATTCGTGAGTTCGGGAAATTCGTGGAGCGGGGGGGCGTCTATAAGGGACTGAAGCCGGTGCTCTGGTGCACGGCGGATCAAACCGCCCTGGCTGAGGCGGAAGTCGAATACGAAGATCACACCTCGCCCTCGATCTATGTGAAGTTTCCGTTGGTCACGTCGCCCACGGTGCTCAGCAAGACGTTCCCCGATATCTCGTTCCCTCTCGGCATCAAGTCAGTCTCCGTCGTGATTTGGACGACCACGCCATGGACATTGCCTGCCAATCAAGCGGTCTGTCTCCATGGCGAGATCGACTATGCGTTTGTCCAGGTTGGCGACGAGGTGCTGATCGTGGCGGAGAAGCTTGTTGAAAGCATGACGAAGGCCTGCAAGCTTGAAGGGGTCCGCGTGTTCGGGGTGAAGAAGGGG
>JANOOS010000378.1:0-5282 GCA_031421455.1 Nitrospira sp. | reverse complement strand
TTATCCACGAGAACCGTGCCGCTTAGTCGGCGCTTCCGATCCTGCGTCTTGCTGGTGAGGATATGGCGTTTCCCCGCCTTTCGCCGGACCAATTTCCCGGAGCCGGTGCGCTTAAACCGCTTCTTGGCTCCACTATGGGTTTTCATTTTCCTATTCTTCATGTCGGTGCTTCCTTAGGTTAATACTATTCTGACCGATTGTGCTACTTGGGCGCCACGATCATGATCAGGCTTCGCCCTTCCATACGAGGGGCATATTCAATCGTACCTATCTCCCCTAACTCTGCGATGACCGTACTCATAAGCGTTCGGCCCATCTCCTGATTCGCCATCTCACGCCCACGGTACGTCAAGAGAACTTTGGTCTTGTTACCATCGGCCAAAAATCCCTTAATCTGTCGAATCTTGATCTCCAAGTCATGCTTGTCTGTCCGAGGTCGCAACTTAATTTCCTTCACCTGTGTCGACTTTTGATGACGCCGGTTCTGGTGGTCCTTTTTACTCAGTTCGAACTTGTATTTCCCGTAGTCCATAATGCGGCATACGGGAGGCACTGACGTAGGTGCGACCTCGACAAGGTCGTAGCCATTTTCTTGTGCCTGTTTGAACGCATCCGCCGTGAGGAGAATGCCAAGCTGTTCGCTCTCCGGACCGATCACCCGGACTTCACGCACCCTGATTTCACGGTTAACTCGTAGTTTGGGGACGATAATACACCTCTTATTGTGTCAATGAATGTTGCTGCCCTGCGGGCTTGAGGTCCGCACGGAGCAGGTCGAGCGCTCCCGCGACGGTCATACTGCCGAGGTTGGTTCCGCTCCGGCCTCGTATGGCCAATGTCCCACTCTGCACTTCTCGGTCGCCGACCACAAACATAAATGGGACCTTCGCCTTCTCCGCTTCTCGGATTTTGAGCCCTATTTTTTCATTCCGAAGGTCTGCCTCAGCGCGAAATCCCGCAGCCTTGAGTTGGGCCACAACCTCGGCGACATAGGGCCGCTGGTTATCCGTGATGGACATGACCGTTGCCTGAACCGGAGCAAGCCAGGTCGGGAAGGCGCCACCGAAATGCTCAATCAGAATGCCAAAGAACCGTTCGATCGATCCCATCAGAGCCCGGTGGATCATGATCGGCTGGTGCACTTTGCCGTCTTCCCCAATATAGCCCAATTCAAACCGTTCGGGATTATTGAAATCGACTTGAATGGTCGAACATTGCCAGGAGCGTCCCAGGGCATCTTTGATCTTGATGTCGATCTTGGGTCCATAGAAGACGCCTTCGCCCGGATCGATCTGATAGGCAACTCCTCGTCCCTTCAAGGCTGATTCGAGCGCGTTCGTGGCTTGAGCCCACCGTTCTTCCGATCCGACAGACTTTTCAGGCTTGGTCGAGAGATACACTTCAAATTCGGTGAACCCGAAAGTGCCGAGAATGAAAAATGTGAAGTCCAGAACCTTGCTGACTTCGTGTTCAATCTGATCAGGACGGCAGAATAGATGCGCGTCATCCTGCGTAAAGCCGCGAACCCGCAGCAGACCGTGAAGGACGCCTGTCCGTTCGTACCGGTAGACAGTTCCCAGTTCGCCATAGCGAATAGGGAGGTCTCGATAACTGCGCAGGTGCGACTTGTAGATCATGATATGGAACGGGCAATTCATCGGCTTGAGTTGATACTCGCTATTTTCAACCTTCATGGGAGCGAACATGTTGTCGCGGTAATAGTCGACGTGGCCGCTGGTTTTCCAGAGGTCCAACCGGGCGATGTGAGGGGAATACACCAGTTCGTACCCGTTTTGAATATGCTGATCTCGCCAAAAGTTCTCGATCAATAGCCGGATCGTCGCGCCCTTCGGATGCCAGAGCACCAGGCCCGGACCGATCTCATCCTGGGTCGAGATCAAATCGAGTTCCTTGCCGACCTTTCGGTGGTCTCGCCGCTTAATCTCTTCTAACCGAGCAAGATGCGCGTCGAGTTCAGCCTGGGTGGGGAAGGAGGTTCCGTAGATCCGCTGCAGCATGGGATTGCGTTCGTCGCCTCGCCAGTACGCTCCAGCCGTGTTCAGGAGCTTAAATACCCCAACATGACCTGTCGTCGGCAGATGCGGGCCGCGGCAGAGATCGGTGAACTCCCCCTGACTATACACTGAGATAGTCTGGCCATCGGCTAGTCCTTGAATCAACTCCACCTTGTAGGCTTCGCCACGTTCTTGGAAAAACTTCACCGCTTCAGGCTTCGATAATTCTGCCCGTTTAACAGAAAGAGCGCGCTTGACGATGTCTTTCGCTTTCGCTTCGATTTTTTCGAGGTCTTCAGGAGTGAATGGCCGCTCAAAGGCAAAGTCATAAAAGAATCCATCCTCGATAGCCGGGCCGATCGTCAGCTGTGCGGTGGGGAAGACCTCTTTGACAGCCTGAGCCATAATGTGAGTACTGCTATGGCGGTAAACCTCACGGCCTTCAGCACTGTCGAATTGCAGTGGGATCATCTCGGCATCGTCCGTCAAGACGCTCGATAGATCTACGGGCTGGCCATTCACCTTTGCCGCAAGGATGTCAGGGCCAAGCGTCAGACCAAGAGCCGACAGGGCAAATCCAACGGTCTGGCCCGCTGGGATATCACGACTGCTGCCGTTTTTGAGCGTAATTTTCATGACGTCCACTCAATCGCCCAAGCACAAAAAACAACAAGAGTACCCCGCCTGCGAAAGGCAAACGGATACCCTCGGCTAGGTGGTAGGCGCGGACGGTCTTGAACCGTCGACCTCTACCGTGTCAAGGTAGCGCTCTCCCCCTGAGCTACGCGCCCATCGATCTGGATGCGCATGCTAATATAGCCCTGCCCAAGGTGTCAAGAAACAGCCTTTCCTATCTCTTCTGCTGCAATCGCTGATATTCAGGCTAGAGGCACGGGGCTAGAGGCTGGGAGGGGTGATTGGCAGGAAGGTCTTCCCTCTTGCCACTCGCCCCTAGCCGGCTTCATCTCCTGCGGCGGCCGACTCGTTACACGATCTTTAACGTATCGAAGTTGATCCCTGCTGGAGCAGGCGGTGTCTTCAGTTTCATGTTTTCCAACGCTTCAACGACCAGATCGGCGACCACGAAATTGCGATACCATTTCCGGTTAGCCGGTACGATATACCAAGGTGCATGATTGGTGCTTGTGGCAGCCATCATATCCTCGAACGCTTCCATGTAGTTCTTCCATAGTTTCCGTTCCTCGAGATCCCCTTCGTTGAATTTCCAGCGTTTCTCCGGATCGCGAATGCGTTCTTCCAGCCGTTCTTTCTGTTCAACCTTCGAGATGTGCAGAAAAAACTTCAGAATAGTCGTGCCGCTCTCATAGAGCAGCTCTTCGAATTCTTTGATCTGATCAAACCGCTGCTTCACGAGCTTGTCCGATACCCATCCGTGGACGCGAGTAATAAGCACGTCCTCGTAATGTGAACGGTTGAAGATGCCGATCTGGCCCTTGGACGGCGCCTTCTGATGTACGCGCCACAGAAAATCATGACCCAGCTCCTCCGACGACGGAGCTTTGAAGGACACGACTTTGCAGCCCTGCGGATTCACACCGGACATCACGCTCTTGATCGTCCCGTCCTTGCCGCTGGTATCCATCCCTTGCAACACGATGAGCAACGATCGAGTCCCGTTGGCATAAAGGCGTTCCTGCAGTTCCTCAAGCTTGCCGATCAACTGAACCGTAACGGCCTTCGCCTTCTCTTTGCCTTGATCCGTTTTCTTGTACTCGCCGGTGTCGTCGGGGTCGCACAGATCCAAGTTGAGTCGTGAATCCGGTCTGACGCGATACTCTTTCATGTTCGGTGCCTCCTCCACATTCTCAGGCTCAAATCCGAGGCGGTATTCTACTCCATTCGTTCCAGCTTGACAGCCGCGAATAACTGGCAAAGAATGCGCCGAATTACTCCAGGGGAGGTTGCATCATGGCGGTCAATCCGGACAAGTTGAACGCATTTATGGGCAAGGCAGTCGGTGACATTGGCGCCGCGCTGAGCGCCAACATGGTGCTCCTTGGCGACAAGCTCGGTCTCTACAAAGCCATGGCGAAGGCGGGCCCCGTCACGCCGGCGGAACTCGCAAGGGCGACAAAGACAGCCGAACGGTACGTCCGTGAGTGGCTGGGCAATCAGGCGGCAGGTGGATACGTGACCTATGACGCCGGAACCGGTCGGTATACGCTCCCTGAAGAACAGGCGATGGCACTCGCCGATGAAAGCAGTCCTTGTTTTCTCCCCGGTGCGTTTCAGGTCATCGCGGCCACATTTTCCGCCAACCCCAAGATCGAGCAGCGGTTCAAGACCGGCAAGGGTCTCGGATGGGATCAGCACGATCACCGATTGTTTGAAGGCACGGAGAGATTCTTCCGTCCGAACTACCTGGGCAATCTCGTGGCGAATTGGATCCCGTCCCTCGACGGCGTGGAGGCAAAGCTCAAAAGGGGCGCAAAAGTCGCGGATGTCGGCTGCGGGTTCGGGGCGTCCACCATCATCATGGCGAGGGCCTATCCCACATCCACCTTCATCGGCTTCGATTACCATAAGCCCTCGATCCTGACGGCACGCAAACGGGCCAAGGAAGCAGGCCTGAAGAACGTAACCTTCGCGGTGGCGAAATCCACAAACTATCCGGGCAAGGAATACGACTTCGTTGCCCACTTCGATTGTCTACATGACATGGGCGATCCTGTCGGCGCTGCGAAGCACGTGAAGAAGACGCTCGCACAGAATGGCACCTGGATGATTGTGGAGCCCTTCGCACATGACCGTGTGGAAGATAATCTGAATCCGGTGGGCAGAGTCTTCTACGCCGCGTCAACGATGATCTGCGTGCCCGCTTCCCTGGCGTACAACGGCCCGGCCCTCGGTGCCCAAGCAGGGGAGGCGCGGCTGCGAGATGTGGTTATGAAAGGCGGGCTCACACGATTCCGCCGCGCGACGCAGACGTTGTTCAATCTGGTGTTGGAAGCCAGACCGTGAGCCGCAATGAAGAACGCGGCCGGTCGGGCCCCGGGGCGTCTGGCGGCTTGCGCTTTGTCGAGCCACCTGACATAGCTGCGGGGCAGCACCACATTTTCCTGGGAGTTCATATGGCGGATCAACTGAAGGCCAGAGCGGCAGCACGTTCCAGTTGGTGTTCGCTGGCTGCGGGAACGCGGTGCTGTGGGCCGCCTTCCCACAGCTCGGTATTGGGGTATTCGGAATCGCGCGCTTTCGGCTAACCGTGGTCACAATGGTCTACGCCATTGGCCATATCTCGGGCCG
>JANOOS010000377.1:0-3479 GCA_031421455.1 Nitrospira sp. | reverse complement strand
GGGTGATATTGCCGCCATCGGCAATGAGATCTTTGAGGTTCACGGCCAATCCGGCGGGGTTGGAGAGTTCGGCGAGAAAACCTCGCCCATCCGGCCGGTTCGACAGAAAAGCTTTCGTACTGGCGGCCAAGACGATATTCCCCCCGGGACTCGTAATCACCCCGCTGTTTTCGACGTTCGGAGCCAGCAGATATAAGCCATTGTGCAATGCGTTAATGACGCCCATGTTTTTCACCGGGCCTTCGAGACCTGTTCCCTGGAACAGATAGTGGCCGGCGAGAAAATTCGCGCTCGATATATTCAGAGACGACGCCACCAGCCCTCCGACATTGAGCTGCGAGTTTTGACCGAACAGGATGCCGTTCGGGTTCAACAGAAACAGCCGGCCCATGGCATTGAGCGTTCCGTCGAAGCTTGTGGGATTGATATCGCCTATCCTGACGAGCATCGCCGCATTGGCAGCCTGGTTTACATTGACCGTTTCATTGTGCAGGGTATTAAACCCCTGAGCGTAGACGATCGAACTAAGCGCAGAGGATGTAATGGTCAGGTTTGACGTGCCGACACCGTCGAACGACACTCCGGGAGTCGAACTGCTCAGACCGACAGGACTGGCCAGCACGACTGGTACGATCGCCAGCTGGAGCAGATATACGCAGAGGATGACGCTCGCGAGGATCCGTAGTTTGTTCATGGCAACATGCTCCAGTTAAAACGCGAGGCCGACGGAGAAATGCACGAACGTGTCGCCTTGTTGTGTGGCTGCCGTGTCCCGAAGCGCGAATCCTTGATCGATGATGAGCTGGCCTACATCTTTGGGAAACTTCACACGAATCCCGGCCCCCACTCCTTCAAGCCGGAACTTCGACGTCTGCCCCGGCTGCGCCTGCTGCACCCAGAGTTGGGCTGCATCGTAGAAGGCTGCGAATTTCACTCTGATGGTGTAATCGGCGCTGCGGCGGCGCTGCCACATCCGATCGATCGGAATCTCGATGAGTTCAGGGGTCGTCAGTTCCGCTCGGCCGCGGACGGCATTGTCGCCGAGCGATTCGAACTGGCCATAGCCGCGAACTGTATCGAAGCCTCCGGCAAAATACTGCTCCGCTGGAATCAGCGGCTGGCTCCCCCATTGACCGTCTGCGTGAAGGGCCAGCATAAAATCTCCTGGCAACGATTGTGCGCGATCGAGTCCGCCCTGCAGCACGGCAAACGTCCCCGTCGATCCTTTGCGCTGGCCCGGCGGGGCGGATGGATTGCTTGGATCTCCTGAGAAGTCCTCTTTCGATCCCCCTGGGATCATTCCTGCCACATAGCCCTTGGCCGTCGTGGTCAGTCGCGTGTATCCCCAAGCATCGTAATAGGTCCCGGTGTAGTTCATGCTGGCCGGGGTATATTGAATCGCGCCGAGTACCGTGGCGGTGCCCAGGTTGCCTGGGAATGTTGCCTCGGTCACCTTCAGGTGCTTGTAATCCATTCCCAGCGACAGCGAATGGGTGCCGGGAAGGTCTTTCGCGATCGGCATGAAGTACCGGAATCCCGATATGGTGGCATTACCGGAAACCGATATATTGCCGCCGCCGACAAACGCCGACCCACCTGCCAGTACAGATTTACTGGTCGATTGCGACGCATACAGACTCAGCAAGTGGTCGGGCCAGACAATGGGGACGACGAAGCTCGCACTGTAGCTTTGTACCTGCCCCCAGTCAGTCGGCGTCTGCACGGTGCTGACCGTGAAGATTTCGTCTCCGCCCAACAGGTTGGTATGCTGCACCTCCGCCACTAAGCGATTTTGTGGAGTTGAAATTGCGCCTCTGTTGTCCGCCTCGATCTTTCCGTGAACCGGGAGCCGGTCCTTCACTTTCAATTCAAGGCTGATCAAACCCTGCGCGTCCCCTGGCTTGAGCACCGGTACGACTTTCCGATCCGGATGGACGTTGAGGAGGTTCAATTCTTTCATGAATGTCGGTTCATAGAGAACAGTGCCATGCTTCAACGACGGTAGTTTCTCCAGGATTTGATATTTCCTGAAATACTCATTGCCGGTCACGGAAATCGATCCGATCCGCCCCTCTACTACGAGTAGATGTACCGTCCCTCCTTCAATCGTTTGTTCAGGAATCGTGACGAGGACGGTCGGGTAGCCGGCATCACGATAGGCCTTTTCCAACTCATTCTTGGCCTGTTCGATATCTTTCAGAATCAATCCCTTGCGTTTGTACTTCGCAAGGATGGCATCAACTTTTTCGGTCGGCAGCAGGCTATTCCCCTCGACAAGGTACTGATCGACCGCGAAACCCGATGACTCCGGCTGAGGCTTCGGGTCTTGAGCCTGCGCCGGTTGCGGGACTTCTGTCGAACCGGGTGGAGTGGCTGCCGGCGCTTCTCGCGGAACCGGCACAGCACCGGCTTGCGCCACGCGTATGCCAGCAGCGGACGAGAACACCCGTTGCCGGGCTTCCCCTCCAAAAGAAACACTTGGAAGGGCCAGGGCCTCACCCATAACCACCCAGCCCAGCATGACGATCACGATCCATGTGAACAACTCCCTCATCTCCCATCGCTTGGTTGAGCGAACGTAGATACCGGCACAGGATATAGCTATCTGGGGGGTGTTACAGAAGTGTTATCAATCAATTCGTGCGCTGTTAACTTCACCAGACACGTCGATGAAGCCGCTCAGTGAGAACTAGATTCAGGTATGATCGCTTCCTCGGATCAGCAACCGTTTACAAAGGACTTCGAGAATGAATCGGCATCAGTGGATACGCCGCGCGCTGCTCGGCTCGTTCGTCACGGCGATCACATTTATTCTCGCGCACTCTATCAATGCATTTGTCTCTCATTCGCTCACAACATCGGCGGATTCAGTCTTGCCGGTGATGACGCAGCAGAAGGCATCATCGGAAACATACGATGCGAATGCTCTTGCGGAATCAATTCTGGCCGCTCGCCTGTTCCCCCTTCCTTCTAATGCAGGCTCCCTCTCGGGCGGCGCTGAAGCAGCACCACCTCCATCCCCTCCTTTGAATGTTGCAAAATCGATTCTTCTACTCGGCACGGCCATGAATACGTCCACAGGCGGGTTTGCGATTCTTGAAGACCTCTCAACAAAAAAGCAGACGCTCTACCGTATTCATGAAACTGTGCCGTCCGTGGGGATGATCGCCCAGATTGAGAAGGACCGAGTCCTCTTCCGTCAGGGATCACAGGAAGAATGGCTGAGCCTTGCTGTTGGAAAACTCAGCCCTGGTTTCGAACGCACCATTTCCGCTTCAGCGCAACCTGCCTCCCCACGACCGGTTTCTAAGCCAATCGCTGTTCTCCCTGTATCGCAAGTGTCGTTGAAGGGCCGGAGGTCTATCGCGCGCCAGACATTGATCGACACGGCCAATAACACCGGACAGGTTCATCAGCAGGCACGGCTGGTTCCTATGGTTGTGAACGGACAATCTCAAGGAATCTTGCTGGAAGTCGTC
>JANOOS010000376.1:0-2946 GCA_031421455.1 Nitrospira sp. | reverse complement strand
GAAAAAACCACTTTCCATCTGCCGTTGGCATAGGCCCCCTTGGCCTTCACATCTTGGTGGTCCTGGATTTTTAGCGTACCGAAACCCTTGGCGTTCATATCGACGCCTTTACTGTCTTTGTTCTTCCAATACCAAATATTGACCGGGCCGCCTTCGACCTGCGCCATCGGCTGGCCATGCGCGAAGTGGGCTTTCTTATCGCCCACCATGAACTGAATCGCAGCTGCATCGTCCGGATCTTCCGTCGGATCGGCGTACTCCAAGAGAATCGCCACGTTGGTCCCATCGTGCAACCCACGCACAATCATGTCTTTCACTGTCGCTTCCAGATTGCGGGTCGGCCAATGAACTTGAGGCGACATCGGGAATGTTGCCATGGGCGCGCTGCTCCACACTGCCGCAGTCGGGTCATCGGCAGGCAGGGTGCCCTTCACCAGCGGAGCGCTGACCGACGAGCTTGCCTGAGTTTCTTCTGGAGCGGCAGCCTTGGGCTTTTCCTCGGCTGCGGCTGGCTGCAGGGGCAAGAATGCCGTGGCAAGCCACACTGCGACGACAACATTCGGAACGATTCGACTGAGTCCGCGTATCATAAGTTCCGTCCTCTCTCTCTACTTACTTCATCAGAGGTGTGGCTCTTTGCCTTCCTCGGTATCTCTTCAGGGATGGGGGCTGATTGATCTCCCACTGCGCGCGTCCAACGAGGGCCTTCTGAGGCCGCGCGTTGCGCGAGCACAGGAGATCAACAGGCTCCATCCCATCCTCTGCTCCCCTATTCCCAGGTCCGAGGCGATTGATGCGCGCCATCGTACTCGCCCATGATGATTTTCCAGATCCATTCGTCGGGAAGTTCGAGTTCCCAGCGAGGCATCGCAGATTTCCATGGCATTCCTTCGATTGGGAGACCGACACCGCCTTTTTTAATGCGCCAGAAGAGATAGCTTTCCTGGAGCATCGCAATCGTCGTCGGGTCGGCGAAGTTGGCCGGGGGAGGATTAAATCCTCTGGCTGCCGACCCCTTGCCGTCAAAGTTTCCTCCGTGGCAAGGGGAACAGAATGCCGCATAGAAACCTTTTCCCTGCTGAATCGTATCTGGTGTCTTGGGAACCGGATTCGACAAGCCGGCATATTCGCCTGGCGGAGCTGGATGAATGGTCCTGTTTTCGCCGGGGGGCGCATCGCTGACCGCCGTACTGTTATAGGTTTGCCAGCCGACCAGCAAAGGAAATAAAATCAAGACGAGGTAACGTAATGCTTGCAGCCCGCCGATACTCTCTCCCGTCAGAAAGCGTTGAATCGGACCCCAAAACTCCTCTTTGGACTCCGCGCTCACGGTGGCAAGCATGAGAAACCCTGCTGTCACCAGCAATAGGTACAGAAACATCAAGCTGGCGGGGAGCGGCGCCGAGCCAGGGATATTGGGCACCACAAATTTCAAAATTAGATAGGTGATGACATTCAACAGAATCAGCTTGATCAACGGCCCCATACGTTCCTCCTCAGTGCGCTTGCGCCACGGCCACTGGACCGGACTGAGCTGCCTTCACCGGAGCGGCAGGCGCCTGTCCCGGCACGTCCAGTTCAGATGGATTGATAGAAATTGGTTCGCCGCTCATCTGCTGCAGGAATGCGATGACCGAAAGTATTTCGTTCCTGGATAGCCCGATCGGGTTCTTATTGATGGCAGGCATCTCGGCTGGATACATCTTCGGTAAGCCTTCATGGCGATAGTCCTTATAGATATAGGCCTGCGGCTGCGTCATACTTTCATAGAGAAACTCACGACTCAGTTTCGCACCGATTCCCTTCAGGTCCGGGCAGCGGGCCGACTCGCTGGGGCCGATCGTGTGGCACAGCGCACATTGGCCCTTACTAAAGAAAATTTTCTGCCCAATCGCCGCCAAGTCGGTCGGAGTTTTGACCGTGGCGATGTCGAACTTCTCCTCAACGGGCGGCAATGACGCCATTTGCGGCACCGCCAACGCCGTGAGCATGAAGAGCCCAAGGACAATCGCAACGAATCCAATGACCCGCGGGAACACGGATTTAATGAAGAGGAGAATGAGGATCCCGCTCCCTACCACCGAGAGACAAATCAATTGCAGTCTGGCAACTTCGCTCATATTTCCCCTTCGGGTAGTTAGAAGTGCTGAGTTCTGAGTTCAACTCAAAACCCATAACTCAGAACTCAAAATTCAAAACTCAGAACTTAGGCGCCTTTGGAGCGTCGAGCGCACTCGATGCGCCTGCCATCGCCGGCATACCATGGGGCAACGCCCCCTTACTCGACGAGGCACTATCAGCTTTTGCCTTATCGCCCATCGTGGCCACCCAGAAAATGAACGCGACAATCATGCAGAAAAAGAACGTGCACAAGGCCATGATCCCGGATGCATAGCCGAGAGCCGGTGAAAACGCGTATTGCGACGTATCGCGGACTACCCCGTAGACATGCCAATGGACGCGAGAGGACGACCGTGCATACCCCATCAAGGTCATCAGGAGGATGACCATGATCGCGTTGAGGACTAGGGAGTAGCCGGCACGAGGCGGCATCTTGCCCCAGGCCATTTCCGTCGTCGTCTTGGCGCTCTTGAGCAGCAAGGCCGTCAGCGGCGTGATGGTCAACATGACCCCGATCACGATCAACACTTGCGACGTCGAGAAATAATTGATGCGAATGATCGCGGGAACGAAATACCCCCACACCCCAAGGATGATCACTGCGATGCCCGCAAGAGCCAGCACGGCGCCCATGATCGCTTTGGCGATCTTCGCCCAGCCGGCCGTGTCTTGCTTACCAGCCCGCCAATACATGATGAAGCTCATGAACGTGACGAGAATCATCAGGTTGGATACGGTCATTTTTGCCGACATGACGCCAAGAACCCCCAGCAGCGGATGGTGGCTCCCTCCCATCTTTGCCGCCTCTTCCAAACTCGCCACGAG
>JANOOS010000375.1:0-2847 GCA_031421455.1 Nitrospira sp. | reverse complement strand
GGCCTGGGGAACCGTCATCGCTCCGGCCCCTCGCATCGGCTCGGTCGTGGCCTGAGCCTGCAAAAATCCACTGCGGCCGGTCGGAGTCAGCGCGGGATGGTGCTGGGTCAAAAAGTCGAAGAAACTCGGGTCGTCATGGTTGGGAAGAAATGGTAATTTCATAATATCAATCGCGGGGAGGATGGTTTATCAGGCCTTGAGCATCTCCAGCAATGCGTCGACGGACTCAACCTGATCGAGGAGGTCGCTCGTCAGAGCGGCTGTGCCTCGGAGCGGATCCATCAAAGGCACTCGTTTCACCTGATTGTTGCCGACATCGAAGAGCACCGAGGTCCAGCTGACCCCATAAAGCGACTTTGCAAACTTGCTGACACATCGTCCACGGAAATAGGCGCGCGTCCCGGATGGTGGGGTGAACTCTGCCCGCTCGATCTCCACTTCCTGCACGATTCGTTCGATCAGATGGCTGCGTTCGAGGGTAAAGTAGAGGCCCTTGTCGGGACGAACATCATGATACTGCAGGTCCATCAGCCGTACACGAGAGTCGTCCCACCCGCAGCCCTTTCGCTCCATATAGGATTCCATCATCTGGCGTTTCGCCACCCAATCCAACTCACGCGCCAAAAGCCGAGGGTCTTGCTCTAACTTATCCAGTACGTCTTCCCAGCGGACGAGAATATCTTTCGTCACTTGTGAAATTTCGTGGCAGGCATAGTATCCCATGGCAGCCTTCAAATAGGCTCGCTGAATCGCCACCGCCGTCGTCGATCGCCCCCCCGTCAGTTTGAGCGTTTCCTTCATGCCCAAATCCCGAGACACCTGCTTGATGCCTCGGACCGGATCGTCCAATTCGAACTGCGGCAGATCTGCTCCTGCGTCGAGCAGATCCAGAACAATGGCCAATGTGCCGACCTTGAGATAGGTCGACAGTTCCGCCATGTTGGCATCTCCGACAATCACGTGCAGCCGGCGATACTTGCCGTACTCTGCATGCGGCTCATCGCGTGAATTGACGATAGGACGCCTGACCATCGTATTGAGATCGACGAGACACTCGAAGAAATCCGCACGCTGCGAGATCTGATACTCCGTTGGGCTGGTCTGGTTCTCTGCGCCGACCTTGCCTGCCCCTGCAAAAATCGGCCGCGTCACAAAGAATGGCGCCAAGACCTTCACGATGCGCTCGAAAGGAATCGCGCGCGACATGAGATAGCTCTCGTGATAGCCGTAGCTGTTCCCCTTGCCATCGGAATTGTTCTTGTACAGCAGGCAATGATCCCGCCCGGTGGCACGCGCCATCTGTTCGAGGCACTGGGCAAGGATTCGCTCGCCGGCTCGTTCGAATGCCACGATTTCACGCGGATTGGTACACTCAGGCGTGGAGTATTCCGGATGGGCGCCATCGACGTAGAGGCGCCCCCCATTGGCCAGCACCTTATTCAACTGACGATTGTACTCGGGATTGGGCCGTTCTCTTTCTCCCTCGACCTCGAACCCGCGCGCATCGAGCAGCGGGTTCTCATTTTCATAGTCCCAAATGGCCAGAGGAGCCGGCAAGCCCGGATAGTGCCCGATGACAGCGATGGAGTTGGAGACGGGATCTGAGGCGGCAGGATCGCGCGACGCGATGCCGAATTCTGTTTCTGTTCCCAGTACGCGGGGATTCGACGGCGAGGTAGGTTCCTGCATAGCTATGATGTCTTAGAGGTAGTGCCCGGTCGTAACCGTTTCGATCTGACGTGAGTCGCCAGGGCCCCCGCTGATGGTCCGAAGATGCACGATCTTCTCGCCTTTCTTCCCGGAGATCTTCGCCCAGTCGTCAGGATTGGTCGTATTGGGCAGGTCTTCGTGCTCCTTAAACTCCTCCCGAATGGCGCGGATCAAATCCTCGGACCGAAGACCGCGGCCTTCCTTCGCGATCGCCCGCTTGACGGCGAACTTTTTCGCGCGTGAGACGATGCCTTCGATCAGGGCGCCGCTCGCAAAATCCTTGAAGTAGAGCACTTCTTTTTCACCGTTCGCATAGGTGACCTCGATGAACTTATTCTCCTCCGAGGAGGCATACATCGCCTCAACAGTGAGATCGGTCATCTGTGCGACTAAGGCCTTGGTGTCTCCGCCATGGCGTTGCAAATCTTCCTCGGCAAACGGCAGGTCGATGCTCAGATACTTCGAGAAAATATCCTTGGCTGCCGCCATATCGGGGCGACCCACCTTGACCTTCACATCCAACCGCCCGGCGCGGAGCACTGCCGGATCGATGAGATCCTGGCGATTACTGGCTCCAATGACAATCACATTACGGAGCCGTTCCATGCCGTCGATTTCGGAAAGAAACTGCGGGACGATCGTCGATTCGATATCGGAAGAGATCCCGGTGCCGCGCGTCCTGAAGAGCGCATCCATCTCATCGAAGAACACGATGACAGGATTGCCGTCCGCCGCCCGCTCTTTCGCTTTCTTGAAGACTTCGCGGACCTGGCGTTCGGACTCACCGACATACTTATTGAGCAACTCCGGACCCTTCACATGCAAGAAGTAACTCCGCACTTCTTTCCCGGTGAGATGCCCGAGCTTCTTCGCGATCGAATTCGCGACGGCCTTGGCGATCAATGTTTTTCCACATCCAGGTGGTCCATAGAGCAAGACCCCCTTGGGCGCACTCAACTTGTACTCTAAAAACAGGGCCGTATGAAGAAACGGCAGCTCCACCGCATCGCGGACTTGCTCCAACTCGTGCTGCAACCCGCCGATGTGCTCATAGTCGACATCGGGCACTTCTTCCAACACCAATTCTTCCGCCTCGGACCTCGGCAACTTTTCAACGACATAGCCGGAGCGAGGATC
>JANOOS010000374.1:0-2716 GCA_031421455.1 Nitrospira sp. | reverse complement strand
CAGGCAATCACAAAGACCTGTGCGAATCAGTCATAGAGTGAGGCCAAGATCTCTGTATAGATTTTTTACAGAGTTTGGATCTCAGAACAACTCTGACTCGTATGAGAAATTACAACTGCTTGATAATACTACGTAGCGTAGGATGGACAGGATCTGGCACAGAGTCTGCTTAGGGGTTACGTAGTGATACGTGACGAAGCTGTCCATCCTGTTCTGGCGCCGTGACGGGTTTCGCAACGCAGACGCTTTTAGAAGTGAGAATCATGAAACGGTATCTGTGGCTTGTCGGTCCATTGGTAATGCTTTGGGGTGCTGAGGCAAGGGCGTCGAACATCGAATTCGAAACCCATCACAATTCAAAGACAGACGGAGCCTATACTTCGTCCAACCAAGACGATTTCATCGGCAATTGGCCCCAAGGTACATGGCCTTTTGCAGGAAGTCCCACCGATACGACGCGCCATATGTATTTCGCCGGCGCAACTGGGCAGTCGCAGGATGCCGAGGAACACCGCACCCACGAGAGGGATAAATTCAAAGATTTCGAATACAAGGACCGTGATCGCAATGGGGATGACGATGACAAGTACAAGGTAAAAGGCGACTATCAGTATTCCAAGCACGATCGGGATTCTGGTCGGGATTATGACCGGGACGATAAGAAGGACTATGATCGCGATAAGGATCACCCTAAACATCCTAAAGATCCCCATCACTATCCAAAAGTTCCCGAACCAGCATCCCTCTTGCTTCTCGGCGCCGGGTTGGCTGGGATCGGGATCTGGAAACGCAAGGCGATGAAGAGAGAAACAGGGGTATAGGCTGAAGGTCCGAGTTCGAAGATCCGAACCCTTCGGCCTGTGCCCCTTCCACCTGAACCCCTGCATCCCTTCAGCCTCTATTCCTTCAGCCTTAACCCCTTCCACCTACACCCCTTCAGCCTATTTCCACCGGGCTATCTAACTTGCGTCTTCCGAGTCTTGGTCGGGAGGGGTTTGGGTTTTCTGGTGGAGGTTGGCATGAACAGCGCGGGCGAAACGCCGAATCGTGCGGCGAGTTGAGCGATTTGGCGCACGTTCAGGTCGCGTTTGCCCGACAGGATCTCCGACAGCACACCCTGACTACCGATCTCGGGCATGTCGGACTGCGCGAGTTCATGGTCTTCCATGAGGCTGCGCAGAATCTCAGACCCGGAGGCGTCGGGCATGGCTATATGGGTGTCCTCATATGCCTCGATAGAGAGAGCCAAGGTCTCAGCCAGGTCAGCAAGGGGATGGGTTTCCTGTTGACCGATTTCATCAAGAATGTCATCGAGGACGGCAACAGCTCGGTTGTATTCCGCCTTGGTATGCAACACGCCCAAGGGAAAGCGTTGACGAATGCGGTGGTAGTCGGCATTCACTTCATGGATGTATTTAGCAAGCATGAATTAGCTCCTCCAGGCGCCTCGGTTGTATTCGGCATGCGTGAGCATGTGCCGGATGTACACTTTCCGCCGGTTATAGTGGATGGCCGCTATCAGCCGGAACTTAGTGCCTCCGATGTTTAAGACCGTGAACCCGCCCACCTGATCGGCAGAGGGAAACGTGATTCGCAGGCCGGTGAAGGAGGCGTAGTCGGTCTTCCGAACAATGGCGAACCAGTGGTTCAGCGGAGCCCGTGCATCCGGATGTATCTGCGCGAACTCCATCAGCCGCTTTCGCGTGATGATATGCACCTGGCGATGTTATCTCAGTATGAGATACCTGTCAAGCGCGTGAGACGTGGTTGCGGGAGCGGGGGGCTCCTTGCAGTTCTGCAACCAGAGGATGGGGCGATAGCAAGCGGTGCCAGCAACTGTCTTCTTACCCAATAGGTCAGAAACGTTTCACGTTTTACCTTTCACGTCTCACGAGATGGTAGACGGTATCGCGCCGAATTCGTTCGATTTCGTTGACGGAAACAGGAGGTTCTGCCATCCTGGCTCAAACCGCTGGGGAGGCATCATGGCGCAGAAAAAAGAGCAGGCACGAAAAATTGCAGTTGTGGGACTTGGCTATGTCGGCCTTCCTATTGCTGTCGCATTCGGGAAGCAGCAGCATGTGATCGGGTTTGATATCAACAAGGCTAAGATTGCCGAGTTGCAGAATGGTCTTGACCGTACCGGTGAAGTGTCTCCCGCTGACCTGAAAGCCACGGACATTCAATATACCTATCAGCCTAGCGATCTCAAGGCGGCGGATTTTATCATCGTGGCCGTACCGACGCCGATCAATGAAGCCCTCCAGCCGGATTTGACGGCCCTTCGCAAGTCCTCCGAACTGATCGGGGCCAATCTGGCGCCCGGATCGATCGTGGTCTTCGAGTCGACAGTCTATCCTGGAGCCACTGAGGAAGTGTGCCAGCCGATTCTCGAACAGGCCTCCGGGATGAAGTGTGGAGTGGACTTTAAGCTGGGCTATTCTCCTGAGCGAATCAACCCGGGCGATAAGGAACATCGGCTGGAAACCATCGTCAAGGTGGTGTCTGCCCAGGACAGCGCATCGCTGGAGATTGTCGCCAAGACCTATGAACTTGTGGTCAAGGCGGGGATCCATCGGGCTTCCAGTATCAAGGTGGCCGAGGCGGCGAAGGTGATTGAAAATACTCAGCGAGATCTAAACATCGCGCTGATGAACGAATTGGCGCTCATCTTTCATCGTCTCGGGATCGATACCAAGTCGGTCCTGGAGGCTGC
>JANOOS010000373.1:0-2241 GCA_031421455.1 Nitrospira sp. | reverse complement strand
CATGCCGATGCCCTATTACGTCTCGCCCGAGCAGATGATGCAGGACAAGGCGGAGTATGCCAAGAAAGGCATCGCCAAAGGCCGCTCCATCATCGCCATCGAATATGTGAACGGGATACTGCTCGTCGCGGAAAACCCCAGCGCCTCACTCTATAAAGTTTCCGAGATCTACGACAGTATCGCTTTCGCAGGAGCCGGCAAATACAGCGAGTTTGAAAATCTCAGGAAGGCCGGCATCAGGCACGCGGATCTCAAAGGATTCATGTATAGCCGGGAAGATGTGACCGCTCGCTCTCTTGCAAATGGCTACTCTCAAAGCCTCGGCACCATTTTCGGCCAAGAGCTGAAGCCAATGGAGGTGGAAATTCTGGTGGTGCAGGTCGGACACAACGGCCAGCCCAACGAGATGTATCGCATCTCCTTCGACGGCAGCATCATCGATGAACGGACCTTTGCGGTGATCGGAGGCAAGTCCGAGGCCGTGCAGGCCCTGCTCAAGGAGAAAGGGTTGACGCAACCTCCGGAACTCCAGGCTGCACTCAGTCTCTGTATCACCGCCCTCGAACAGATCGGGAACCAGAAACTCTCGCTGGAGAGCTTGGAGGTGGCGGTCCTGGATCGTACCCGCGACGGCAGGAGGTTCCGTCGTCTAGCACCATCCGATACCAAACAGCTCCTCGCAACCTAACTGGTTCATTTGGTCTATTTGGTTTGTCTAGTTTGTTTGGTTGCAAAAGACTGACCGGAAGAACCAAATAAACCAAATGAACTAAACAAACCAAACAAACCAGTTAGGCGAATCGTGTCCTTCTGTTGAAGAAGGCGTGGCCGGCTGGTATTCTGTGCCACACGCATGCTGCAACCCGGCCCCCTGAAAAGACGGATCTTCGGTTTGGAGAATGAGTACGGTCTCATTTTTTCTCCGAACGGACGGGTCTATCTGCCGATGGAGAAGGTGCTGGGGTATATTTTTGAAGGTCTCATCCCGAACAGCTGGCCCTCCAACGCTTTCTTGGTAAACGGCGCC
Organism: Nitrospira sp.; assembly: GCA_031421455.1. Classification (GTDB taxonomy): domain Bacteria; phylum Nitrospirota; class Nitrospiria; order Nitrospirales; family Nitrospiraceae; genus Palsa-1315. The sequence goes on along the minus strand of JANOOS010000373.1, from coordinate 1,214 downwards.
CGGTTTTACCAAGACACAGGTTGCCATCCTGAGTATTCCACCCCCGAGTGCGACAACATTCTCGATCTCGTCATCCACGATAAGGCCGGTGAGCGGCTGCTTGAAGCCTGTTTGCCGGCGGCGGAAGAGCGCTTGCGGGAAGAGGGGCTGTCCGGGGAAATCTACATTTTCAAGAACAATACGGATTCGCTCGGCAATACCTATGGGTGCCATGAAAACTTTCTCATGCGCCGCGACGTCGATTTTTGGAAGGTCACGGAGCAACTCATTCCCTTCTTCGTCACGCGGCAGGTCTATAGTGGAGCGGGGAAGGTACTGAAAGTATCGGGCAAGCCTCAGTACTTCATCTCGCAACGGGCCCAACATATTCACGAGAAGACCTCCTCCTCGACCACCTCCTCGCGTAGTATCATCAATACCAGAGACGAACCGCACTCCGACGCAGAACGCTACCGGCGGCTCCATATCATCGTCGGCGATTCCAACATGTCGGAGTTTGTGACCTATTTGAAGGTCGGCACGGCGACGTTGGTCCTGTCCATGATCGAGGAAGGGTATGCAGTCCAAGGGATGGAGTTTGAGGACCCGGTCAAAGCCATTCGTGAGGTGTCGCGCGATCCCACCTTGAAGCGGAAGATTAAGCTGGACGATGGCCGTCAGCTGACGGCGGTCGAAGTGCAGCGGGTCTATCTGGATCGAGCGCAGGAATATTTGGCGCAACAGGAGCACGATCCGGTTCTAGACGATGTGTGGCAACGATGGGCCATGGTGCTGGACAAGCTGGAAGAGGATCCAATGCAGCTGGTGCGCGAAATCGATTGGGTGACCAAACGCCATCTGATCCAGTCCTATATCGACAAGAAGGGGTGCGGCTGGGACGATCCACGGGTGTTCCTGCTCGACCTTCAATTTCATGATGTGAAACGGACTCGCGGGTTGTACTATCTGATGGAGTCCAGGGGGATGATCGAACGGGTGGTGGAGGAGGAAGCGGTGCAGCGGGCCATGTCGACTCCGCCACAGACCACGAGGGCGAAGGTGCGCGGCGATTTCATCCGGTTTGCCCGCGCGAAGAATCGGTCCTATACGGTCGACTGGACCTATCTGAAACTGAATGGCTACTGGGAAGAAACGATTCTCTGTATGGACCCCTTTAGCGCTGTGAATCGGCGCGTGGATGAGTTACTCTCGCAGGTCGCGGGGCTACGGTTCTA
>JANOOS010000372.1:0-1892 GCA_031421455.1 Nitrospira sp. | reverse complement strand
TGCTTGACGGGAACCTCAGTAATTCAGGATAATCCCCTTCCACCTCGATATGCCGAAGTGGCGAAACTGGCAGACGCACTAGATTCAGGGTCTAGCGCCCGCAAGGGTGTGCGGGTTCAAATCCCGCCTTCGGCACCAACTCTCTTTCCCCGCTCCTAAATCTTAGTGCTGACAGCCCCAAACGGGAATCGAAGACCCTTCTAAAAGCTGTCAGCCGAAAACATCCAGGGGAAACTGACCCCCCCCACTGGGTGGAGATGGCGTGAGATTTTGAACCGTGGGCGGAATGCGAGGAAAGCAAGTGTGTCCGGAATCGGAGGGAAGACACGCCGAGTTCCACAGGCAGCCAGGACGTCAGATGTCGCCAGGTCGACGACTCTGAGAAGCTGCTGATCTCTGGCGATTAAGGAGTCCTATTCGTTGCTCCTCCTCAATTCTAGCTAGTCGCTGAACATACGCATTCAACACCAATAGCCCGAGGACAACGGCCCCCCCCATAATGACCCACGCCATATCTCCCAATACCCAATTACTAGTCTCCATTCAGAGCAGCTCCTTGTTGAGTGAGTTTTTCGACATACTACCTTCCAGACAACACTTCAAACGGCATGAACGTAAACTCATATGCCATGGCTTTCAAGTACGAAGTCTGCAAAGGCCGCCGTGGGAATGGCGGAAGCGAAAATAGACACACGAATAGGGCGCTTCAAGAGGTTGGGGTGTGGCACTCACACATCGTAGAAGGGAAGGCACGTTTCAGCCAGGGGGTATTTTGAATTTTGGGGGTGTACCCCCCTCCTCCAACGAGTCATGGTGCGCCGCTTACCACGATGGCGTTGAATTTCTCCTTAGCCCGTCCTCTCCAAATTGGTTCACAGCAAGACTGTCAAGTGGCTGCGCTGTCCCATTGTTTCTTGCCGTATCGTGCTGTATCGTGAAATCAGCAAAAGCAAGGGGTTATGCAACGACACAACACAGGGAGACACGGCGGAATACGCCTTGCGCTCCCTTCAGGGTCTAGCGCCCGCAAGGGTGTGCGGGTTCAAATCCCGCCTTCGGCACCAATCCCTCCCATTCCAGATTTCTGGCTATAAACAACTGCTCGGCCAGGATGGCGTTCATCACCATTCTCGGTCTGCGCCCTTTCCTGGAGAAACGGCACGTATCATGCGGCTGCGCACGCTCTTTATCGGGCACGAGCGGCGAGCATGCGGGTTGAAAGAAGAATCGTCAAGCGGCTGTGGAGTGCGGTGAGATCATCGAGCAATTCGATCTTGGTATCACGAAGGCGATCTCCAATGGCGCGGGCACCCTGGCCACCGACAGCCACAGACCAGCGGGTGGCAAGCTGCTCAAGGTCCTTGAGTTGTTGGAGCGCCGCGGCTTCGGGCTTTACCTCAGTGAGAGAGAGCAGTACGAGATCGGGCGTGATCGTCTCGCAGAAGATCACGAGGTCTGAATGGGGAAGGTTCGGCCCGAGATAATACACATGGCATCCTCTGATCGCTGCGATGTAGGCCACAGCCTGGGCGCCGATCTCATGGGTTTCGCCTTCCGGGCAGGCGATCAAGATCCGTGGACCGAACTCATTCACAGGAAGCTGATTCATGACTGAAAACAATTTCTGTTGGATGATCTTCGTCACATAGTGTTCGACGCCGATATTCAATCGACCTTGGTGCCATAGCTCGCCGATTCGCCGTTGCAGCGGAAGAAGAATCCGCTGGACGGCTTCATCGAACGGAATGACGGCCACTGCGCCGTTAAGTCTGCGCTCGAATCCTGCCTTATCGAGCGGATCAAGCGATCCCATCAAATCATCTAACAGGCGCTCATGAGGTTTCTGATCCTCTGCAGAAACTGGAGTCGCAATACGCATGCGTGCGACAAGC
>JANOOS010000371.1:0-7972 GCA_031421455.1 Nitrospira sp. | reverse complement strand
GGGTGGGTTACCCCACCCCCTCTTGATGCTTCAAACTCTCTCCGTTCAAACAAGCGTTAGAGGGGTTTTTCCCTTCCGCTTGTTCGATCGTCTGGTCAAGACCCAACCTTCCAGCAGGACCACGCCAAACGCAATCACAATCGGATAGATATAGGCTTCGCGGGGTGTCGGAGGCTCCAGGAAGGTATAGTAGAAAGCCGAGACGGCCATCTTCCGCCCTGCGTCGCCATTATGTCCGTCCCAGGCAAAGAACACCGTGGGAATGTATTGCCCCATTTCAAAGAAGGTATCTTCATCGTAATCCTGATCCTTCTTGTTGCCCAATGGCCGCTGAATGATCACCGTCCATCGGCCATTCTTCCACTCAGAGAAAAGTAATTTGCTGCTCTCTTCGTAGCTGTCCCGTTCTTCAAAATCCTTATCCCATCCGGTACCCTTGAAAGCGCGGAGCGACCCATCCGCCTCCCATTTCATAATGTCCATCGGGAACTGTTCGTTGCTGCCGAACAGATACCGCGGCTTAATCGGTGAGGGAAGATCCTTCCACTTCACGGCAGTCTCTATGGCGACCGCATCGTTGTAGACCGTGTAGTTATTCTGACGAAAGGCAATGGAGCCCTCTTCCCCGGTCTTCGGTTCCTGCTCCTTAACATCGATATTGACTTGGGTCGGACCCCAGGGCAACTTCCCTTCGGCTACGCTCTTCGTCCGGTCGTCCCACTGGAACATAAACGCGACATGCTTATCGTTGTAGAGCGATTTCACCCAGATATCGTCGATCCGATTCACGAAGTTTCTGGGCTTATGGGTGATCTGACCACCCATCGCGATAATCCGTCTGGCCCGCTTCTGCCACAGTTCGTGTTCTGGATCTGCAGGAATCTCTCCTCCTTCGAGCACCACCCCTGAGGACAACACAAAGTTGACCTTTGGCTTGTCTGTCAACATATCTATCGAGAGAGGCGTCCCATCTGCTTCACGCTCGCAGAGCGAGTTCACAAAGTTAGCAATGTGCCAACGCTCTTCAACAGTGGTATTGTCGGCGAATGAGGGCATCGGAGTGCCGTTCACTCCGGTCGAAAACGTCCGGAAGATGTTCTTGACATTATAAGGATCCTGTCTGCTGCCTCTAAAATTCCAGCACTTGTGCCAATTGGCCGGCTGTATAGAAAAGCCCCAATCGTCTTTGAGATTGAATGCATTGCCGTCGCCTCGGCCATCAGTGCCGTGACACTCGACACACTTCCTCTCAACAACAAGCTCTGCTCCCTTTTTCAAACTCTCTTCTGTCGGAGCAATCGGCTTCAGGTCGCCCATCTGCAAAATGGTCTGGCTCTCTGACTGCTTGTCCGTAAACTTTCGATCCTTCACGAGCTGGGTCGTGACGAATGACAGTACTTGTAAGCGTTGCTCTTCCGTCAGAATACCTTCCCATGAAGGCATGGCGGAACCAGGCAGACCGTGCGTCACTGTCTCAAACAGATCGTTCTGACCTGGGACGGGTTTCTTGGCATCGAATAGCGGCAACTCACCGCTGGCCGTGTGCCGGATTTTGAATGTTCCCTGATTGAAATTGCGAGGCCGTGGCCAGAGACGATCGGCGCCAGGCCCATCACCAGCGCCATCAACCCCATGACACCAGACACATTTGGTGAAGTAGACCCGCTTTCCCGCTTCGATCATATCTGCGGAAGGCTCAGGCGATAAATCGCCCTTCTTAAAGCCCGCAGGAAGAGCAGCATCTGCGGCAAAGGTCAATCCTGCTGTGATCCCGGAGGCCAGGATAATTCCAAAGGCAGTCGTGAGGAATACCCCAGCCTTCAGACCTAACGAATTCTTCATCGCTTCCCTCATGTCGTCAATCCAGGTGGCTATAAATTGAGTAAACTCTAGTCCCAGGTTCTGGGGTAATACCCCGTGTGCCAGTATTCAAACAAGACAACTTTCCAGATTTCGTCCACAGTCAGGTGCTGCTCCCAGGGTGGCATCACGGATGCCCAGGGGAATCCTTCGTTCGGCAATCCAATTCCACCCTTGGACACGCGCCAGAAAATAAAAGTTTCCTGCAGCTGGGCGATTGTCCCCGGATCCGTAAAGTTCGCCGGAATCGGATTGAACGCAAAAGCATGGAGACCGCGTCCGTTTAAATTATCGCCATGGCAGAAGTGGCAATTCTGATAGAAAATCTCTCCGCCTTCACGCACATACTTGAGGTAGCCTTGCGCATCCTTATCCCAAGGATTGGCATTGGGCTTCATCAAACGGCCCATCCCCTGCTCCACAATATTGGCGTTGCTGTATTCCTGATCGTATTTCCCTTCGGGATTGACCCGATAGGGATTCTGTGAGGTCTGCAGCGTATAGGTTTTCCCATGCACCTTGGTACTGGCCGGCGGGGCTGGATGCACTGTCCGCAACTCGATCGGCTCCTCAGATTTTGGGACCATCGAGTTGTATGAGAACCCGCCGATCAAGATCGGCAGAATAACCAGATACGCATAACGCAGCAGCCGTTTCCCCCCCGTCTTGGCATCCAAGACGTTCATGATCGGCTGCTTGAACTTATTCCAATCTTCTTCGTTCGCAGACACCCACATAAAGATGGCCACGAGAGAGACCGTCCCGTACATGGCGCGGACGCTGAACGGAATCGGCGGATAGACGCGAAACTTCAAATAGAGAAGAATGAATGCCCAGAAAAGAATCCCCTGCCAGAATCGTGGGAACGTCATTCCCATGGCCGCCATCATATAGCTGAGCCCTGTAAAGCCCGCCACAAACAGCGTGAGTTCTGCGATCACTTGGACCGGCATGTACCCTTCGATCAGGCGCACAGTATTTGACGGAACGATACCCACGACCATTCCGGCAAGCAGGAGTATTCCAGCTGCTCCTATAAGTGCCGCGACTGACATTAATGCTTTCATCGGTGAACTCCGTTTACTCGATAAAAGAGATAGATAACCAAGATTATGAAATCTTCGGTGGCGGCGAACCCGCCTTCACCTGAGATAGATAATCGACGATCTTTTTGATCGCTCCCGCGCTCAACTTCTGGCCAAATACTTTCGGCATGGTATTGTCCGGGAACGGCTTCACCACGTAAACGCTGGGTGACACGATTGACTCCATGATGTAGTCCGGAACGGTCTTTGCCGATCCCTTGTAGTCTTTATCCTTCATGCGAAGCAGGGCGTTCGTGCCCTCTTCAAGCGCAGGACCGATCGTCCCCTTCGCTCCTGGAATACCAGGGATCGTATGGCAGGCCACGCATGTCGCCTTTTGAAAAATCACATCTACCGTCTCAGTGCCATCTGCCATTAATGCACTAGCCACACCTGTCGCTTCTTCCTGCTGTTTAGGCCGGTCAGCCTCGGGGACAAACTTCTCATACGATTTGATGATCTCTTCAAATGAGGGAGCGTCGCGCCCCTCGCGTATATACAGCCATGTATCTACGGCCGCCAACTCAGGAAGGCTCAACGAGATCGGTGGCTTGTGAATAGACGGCATGGGGCTTTCTTTATCGTTCGTACCCTTCACGCCGTAGCCTGCAACGACATAGCAGCTCGGACAGGCATGGGATTCGGCAATATATTCTTGGGCATTTTCAGCAGTCCCAGCACCAGGGAATGCTTCTTTTTGAGCATAGTCTCTGCCCGCTGCCTTGCCCTTGCTATATTTAGGATCCTCTAATCGCTCCTTGCCAGCTCGCTCTGGAAGACCTACCAAGTTGGGAGCGCGTTCACCCAGCATTCCTGCGTGAAATGCGTGACAGAGTGGGCATTGGCCTTTGCCGACTGCCCCTTGCTCTTTATTTTTTCCAATTCCACCGAAAATGATTTTCTCACCTTCATCGGCAAGTGCCTGGACAGACATATTAGCAAAATCTATTTTCTCTACTGGAGGAGCGAATCCCCCTTCAACCTGCGGCAACCAGTTCCCATAGCCTGACAGGCCTGCGGCAACCAGAAACATGAAGCCACCGATCCTCAGCAATGCGGCTTGACTGGGAAAATAGATCCCCATCATGAAGCAGGTTGCGGTAATGATAACTAAGGAGACCGGAAGCATCCGGTTGGCTTCGTAGAAGCTCCCTTTATAGTGTGCAATCGCCACCATCAACAAACAGGCGCCAATTGTGCCGATAAAGACCTTGAACAATGCGCGCTTCTTTGCAGCACCATCTTTGACGGATACTATTGAATAGACAAAGAGACCGGCGAGAATCGCGAATAGCGGCCACCCTATCGATAGAGCTTCCTTTACTAGATCGCCCACGGATGTAACCTCCTGAAGTTCTGGTAGGAGGGAGACATGTTGTTCATGCCTCCACTCCTCCAACCAAAATCCTAAAGATGATTAGTGGCCCCCAGCCGGCTGCGGCGCGCCGCCCGGAACCCCTGCTTTCGCTTCAACAGGCGCCTTCTTCATCCCGAGGCTTCCCAGCCAGAAGACGAATAGGATGGTCACCCAGAAAAACAACACATTGAATGAAATCATGTTCGCCGCGAAACCTACCGTATGCGTATAGGCCCACGGCGAGTTATCTCGCATGATCTCGTTCACATGCCAGAATAGTCGAACCGAAGAACGGATGTATCCCATCAGGCCCATCATCCAGGTAAAGGCAGTGGCAAGCATGATCAACGCATATTGCGATCGAACCGATATCTTGCCCCACTCAATGGCCCCCATCTGCTTGGCACCCTTCATCATGGCGGCATTCAACGCAAACATGAAGAAGAGACAGGATAGCGTGGTAGCAACTTGAGGCACTGATAGACCTACCCGCACATTTGCCGGGATGTAATACCCGTAGATTGCCAGCCATATGATGTTCACATAGGCGCATCCGAAGAAGATACCCATGAAGATGTTGCCGAACTTCGACCAGGAAACAGTCGAGACTTTATTGCCTCGCATATACCAGACGAAGCTGAGAATAGTGGTGGTAATAATGACGTTAATTCCACCATTCTTGGCCGACATGACCCCATAGTTTCCCAACACCGGATGCTGCTGACCGCCCATGGCCTTCAGCTCAGCCGGAGTCATGACGATCGTATGGGGGGTAATGAACACCAGATAACCGCAGCAGAGAACAAAGACGAGGTATTTAATGTACCGTTGATATTTCTCGGCACCGCGCATTCGGCCAAGCGCCTGCCAGAGATAATAGTTCGTGCTCAGGAATAGGATACCGATCATGGTGGCTTGAATGATGAAAAGCCAAGCCAGGAGGCCACCCATGAGAGTAATGCCCATCTGCTGGCGATAGGCATACACCTCGCGCATCAGCCAGTAACCGGCGAACGGCAAGGGAATCAAGAAGGCCACGCCAAGGGCCATGGCGATGTAACCCATCCAGTCGTAGTGCGCACGATCCTCATCTGTTTTGGAGGCCAAGAACTTATAGGCCGCATAGGCCGCAACGACACCGCCACCGAATGCCATATTTCCCAAAATACGATGCACATTGAGCGGGTTCCAGAGGGCGGTATGGATGACGTGCCAGATGTTCCCCAGGAACCGGCCCTGCTCATCGACGCCGGCCGGCGACATCATGAAGCCGATCCAGGAATTTGCCAGGAACATGAGCAATGTGCCGATCACGTTCAGGATCACAGACATGCTCAAGTGAATCCACTTGAGGAACCCTTCCGTCATCTTGTCCCAACCGTAGTAATAGATGTAGAGGGTTCCGCTCTCCGCCACAAACATCAGCGCATAGATATGCATCACCGGGCGAAAGATACTTGATAAGTAGCCGAAGAATGCGGGATAGAGGGTCAGGAAGGTGAAGATCAGGATGCCGCCTAGAATAGCAGTCAACGAATAGGCCGTCAGGCTGATCTTAATGAAGTCATAGGCGAGCTTGTCATACCGCTTCGCCATCGCCTTGTCCTTCGTCACTACTCCCATAAATTCGATGACCATACAGAAGATCGGCACTGCGAGCACGAAACTTCCGTAGTAGAGATGCTGCTGATTGGCAAACCAGAGCAACACACGGCTCTCGAAGTTGTACCGCGGATAGTCCCGAGGGCCATCGACAGTCTTTGGAGCAGGGGCGCCGACAGCAATACCCTCTGTCTTATAATAGACATCTCGTCCTTTTTCGACCGTCGCCGCCCCTTCCTTCTTCACAGCATCAGGTGCATCTGCGCCCATGGCGAGTGACGGAAGCGATACGGCGATGGGGAGCAGGAGAAGGCCAACCATCGCGCAAAGCGCCATGATTGAAAATAACTTCTTCCCGGCTACACGTCCCATGAAATACCTCCTTGATGCATTCTAAAAAGACTCATCCCAATTCTCTGCAAATTCGACTCAGTACAGAATGACTCCCGGGCCTACTTCCGGAATAAATACCAGAAATCCAGTCCCTGCGAATCCATCAAAAAGTGATCAACCGCCGTAAAATACGCGATGCAGACGACCAATGACACCAGCACATACACGATTGTCATGCCCATCGCACTCCCCCCTCTTCAGAACTTCACAGACGTTGAAAAAATCCCAGCGCCGCAGTGGCCCCGCTTAGCAAGGGCACTGAATTCCGGCGAACCAATAAAAAAACCACAGACCCGCCGCACAGGTGATGTAGAAAATCATCTTGCCGATTCTGACTTTTAACTCGCTATCCGGTGTTGCCGTCGCCATTACGTCTCCTTCTCTCCTGATGCAAACGAAAAGTCCCGAATCCGCTCAGCGACTTTCTTGACACACAGATACCCGTGTGTTATTCAAAAATCCTTACTGCACACGAAAAATCAGGGGAAACTCGATGAAAAAGAAATCAAAAGCGTTCGACATTATAGTTTTGACCGGAATGGTTGTCAATATACTTGTGGCTGTCTTTCTTATTCTCTACTACTTTGATTTCCTGTGAGTTTCCATGGTATTTCCATTCAGGTTCTTTCCGGTTTTTCACCAGAAACCGCACAGCGAAACCCGATCGTCTCATCGCGAAAGTCCGCGACCATCTTGCTCCGGCTGGTGATGCGAATATCGGCTCCTGTGGTCGCATAACCACCCCCGCGAAGCACCCGATATACTCCGTGATCCGGGCCAGGCGGGTTCTGTTCCGGAGCTTCCGTGAAATAGCGTTCCCCATACCAGTCGGCCACCCACTCCATCACATTGCCCGCCCCATCCATCACACCGTACGGGCTCTTATCGGTCTGAACCGTACCGACAACTGCGGAAACCTCATGCCCATCCTCCACCCTGGCCCAATTCGCTCCGTTGGGCTGCTCCACATTACCCCAGGGCCACAGGCGTCCATCCGATCCTCTCATGGCCTTTTCCCACTCCGCTTCAGTCGGAAGCCGTTTCCCTTTCCAATGGCAATAGGTCTCGGCATCCTCCCATGACACGTAGACTACCGGCTGATTAATGCTGAGCATCTTGCTCATGTTCTTGGCGTAGCGAGCAGGAGGACCGGACTTGCGATGTCCGGTCACATCGACAAATTGCTGATACTGATGATTCGTCACTTCGTAGCGATCAATGGCAAACGCATCCAGCAGCAACGTACGCTGCGACTGTTCATCCAGGCCGCCTTCATTTGTCCCACGGATGAAGGGGCCTGCCGGGATTGAAACCATCTCTTCCTTGACCGGCTCTTCATGAGAAACCTTCGAGCGGTCGATCGTCGCCGTTGGAGTGGCATTTGTGGAATCAGTAGAAGAGCCTTCAAACGGGGTCAGCGGGGAACCACGCAGGATTCCCATGATAGGAATCGCTGCAAAAGCGAGGATGGCAAGAAGAAACAGAACCTTGAATTTGGTTTCGAGCATGTCGGTTATGGCGCAGCGGGACTGTCGCTCGCCTCCACACCATCGCTCGCACAGCGAAACCCGATCGTAATATCCGTTCGCCAGGCTTTCGCGGCAAATCGTTTGGATAGCCGGGCGTTATGCTCGGTTTCTCGCCACGACCCTCCGCGCACGACTTTCAAATCCGC
>JANOOS010000370.1:0-3588 GCA_031421455.1 Nitrospira sp. | reverse complement strand
CCATGTCAGGTAGACTCCTTCTCGATCAGACGATTGAGACGGCAGAGAGTAGCACAGTCACCTTCGGCCCGCGAGAGGGGATCTCCCCCCATCCCTCCAGTGAACCGCAAAGTGCGGCAAGGAGAGCCAAAACAAGGAACGCCTCACCCTAATCCCCCTACGAAAGTTGGGAGTCATGAGTAGCCACAGGCCGTTGAAATAATTACACAAACCAATGCTTACTCCTCCATGCCAGACGGCATGGAACCTGCGCTTGCAACGTCACAGAACAGGGTCAACTCCCGAGCACCCTGAAGACGCGCCGAAGCATTATACAGGTTTTGAAACAGGGGGGGAAACAATGATGAACCGGGGCAAGCTTCAAATGGCACCATATAGTGACGACTTAGTATGCCGGGCATTCAGCCTCAAGATCTCTGCCAAATTTGCTGCCTGCGCAGTTGCGATACTGATGGCAAATTCGGCGCCCACTGTTCTTGCCGATGCGCCGGTCTATGGGTATGTTGGTCCCACGGGTCAGATGAGCCTTACAAATGTTCCGGCAAATGAGCGCCTCACGACCGTTCACCAGAAGGCGCTGTATCGTAGTGGTGTGGCGAACCTGGAAGTGAAGCAAGCAGTCATCCGGGCGGCTCAGCAGCACCGCGTTCAACCAGCCTTACTCCTTGCGGTAATGAAGGCTGAATCATCCTTTAATCCAATCGCGGTCTCAAAGGCGGGAGCGGTAGGACTCATGCAGCTGATTCCAGAAACTGCCATCCGGCATGGCGTGCGTAACCTCTACGATGCGAACGACAACATCACCGGTGGGGCCAAACACCTGCGTTACCTCCTGAACCGGTTCCACGGGAACGTCCGGTTAGCCTTGGCTGCCTACAATGCGGGCGAACGCAAGGTCGATCGATATGGACAGATCCCGCCCTATAAGGAAACACAGGATTATGTCAAAAAAGTGCTCGTATACTATCGCGGCTACAAGAAGGATGGTTGGGTCATGCCGGTTGTGATTGCCGCTCCGTCTATCCACGCAAGCCGACCGTACTAATCGATCGTCTGTTACCTCATATGGAGGGGACTGTCGCCTTTCCGACCGGCGCCTGTCCCTGTTTCAGGAGCGGGACAGGCACTGCCTCAGACGGCGGAGCCAGTCCCTTGGGAGGGGCTTACTTGCCTGGCGAGGTGGATATGGGAACGGGTGTGAGTTTTGACCGATTCGACTTGACTGAAACGGAGTGAATAGAGCGGTCGAGTACGGGAGCGCTGCTGGCGAAATAGAAGGTGGTGTCATGCACCATTTGCTGCATCAATGCCGTGAGGCAGGACTCCGTCACGTGGCCTTTCAGTTCGTCGAACATGAGCGGCGTGGCGCTGAAGAGTTGATAATGCGAGGTTCCGGCGGACTGGCTCTCGTAGCGTTTGACTTGTCCGTCCCAGCGTTCTAATTCCAGAGTCATGTGCGCCGCATAGTCATAGTCCAGTGGAATAAACGGGGTGAGGATGAACATCGAGGCGCCGATGACGATGCTCTTCCATGCCTTATCTCCGGCATGCTGATCGATATCCTCGTCGAACAAGAGACGGGCACGAATGAATTTTCCACCGGCCGGAGGCTCGGTGGAATCCGTGCCGCCAAGGTGTGAGAATAATCCGACCTTCCGCAACGTACCGAGCAGGCGTTGTTCCGTTTCCAGTGACAGGTTCTGTGGCGAGCCATTCCTCGTGTTACTGATGCTCTCCATGACGAGCGGGACTTGTTCGCTTCGCGCGATCGCCTGGACGTTGGGCTCTCGGCTGCTGTCGGGCGCGGCCTTGAGTTCGATCCAACGGGCGCAACCGGTTGTGAGGGTAAGAAGTAGCCCACAGCATCCAAAGATGGCCCACCGAAGTGACAGCGTACCGTGCAAAGTGTATCCCTAAAAGTAAAAGGAAAATCCTGCGAAGGGGAGACTCGAATTCAGTCCGACATTAGTATGTCTCGTGCCGGCGTTGGAAATATGCTGAAAGCGATAGCCAACGTTGAGTGCGGCCTGATCGGTCAGAAAGTAAGAGATCCCGAGTCCGGACGTCAAGATGAAGTTGAACTGGCCGTGCTGTTCCGGAATTTTCCCGCCCAGATCGGTCCAAAAAGGACCTCCGGCGAATTCGACATAGGGCCGGATTCGATCCGGTGCAACGAAGGTATATTTGATTTTCGGGGTGAAGCCGATGCCGTGCGTGAGATGTGGTTCCTGAAACTGGATATAGACTGCCTCTGCGCCGAGTGACAATTGACCCTGATACCAACTGTCGCCGATGGGATCGGTCATCGTCATCATCCAGGAAGGCATGAAGGCGACTCCACTTTGTTCGGTTTTGCACCTGGCTTTGAGGCAATCGGATAACAAGTATCCTGCAGAGAGTCCAATTTCCTGAGTTCCGATGGTCGGGCGAGGCACATTCTCGCCTGCGTAGCTGATCGGAATAGGCGCACACAAAGTGATCGTCGCTAACAGGATGACAGCGAGCGTTCGTGATTGCATCCAACATCCGTTTCAAACCTTATACTCTGTTTTCTGGCTCTGGGCCTTATGTAGCAGTCAGTACTTTATCTGTCAACAGGATAAAATTGATCGTGCGACAGTGACAGCGAAGGAAGGAGGTGACGGAAAGAACAACGGTTATCGTTTTCCGAAACGAAGCGCGAGGCGCAGGGACTTTCGCCATAACGGCACACCGTTCTGCTGCTGCCGCCAGTCCAATAATTCATCGAGGGCGCGTTCAGGCGTCGTAAACTTGCCCGTGGTCCGGCTGACGTAGGTGGGATAGAGAATCAGCGCCCCGGCAACGAGTTCATCGAGAGTCAAACGGCGCGTGCGGCGTGTCAGCGGCACGAGATCATGGGTCAGCCCCCACCCGGCATAAAATGGTTGGCCGTAGCAGGTGACCGTTTTCCCACGCAGCAGCGCCTCGAAGCCGGTGAGCGACGTCAGCACGTGCACCTCATCCACCACAGTCAACAATTCGCCCATCGCGATATCGATGACCACTTCATTGCACGAGTGGACAGCCTCGTCTTCGCCTGCACCCTTCTTCCGTAGACCGGCCACCACATCCGGGTGAGGCTTATAGATGACATGCGCAGAAGGATTCGCCTTGCGCACCGACCGTAACAGATCCATATTGGCACGAATCCCTGGGGCCCCGTACCGAATGGATGCATCCGACTCCACCTGGCCCGGAACCAAGATAACCCGACTCACTCCTTCTGGTCTCCGCCACCCCGAAGATCCCACATTATATTTAGTGAGGCCCTGTTCGACGATACGCTCCCGCAAGCGTTGGGCGCGGGCTACTAGGTCAGCGGAAAATTCCGTGGTCTGAAGCAGATACTCCAATTCAGATGGAGCCGTCGCGTCGTAATACAAGCCCCGCCTATCCATGACCCACGACAATGGTCGGATAAGGTCGGCGCCCAACCCGACCGATCGTAAGAAGGCATCTTCCAGCCGAACCACCGGCCGTTTCTCGTCTCGATGTCCTTGGCCCCACAGTGCCAACGTGCCGTCTTCTGGAACCTGCTCTATCCCACTCACGAATCGAACCAGACTG
>JANOOS010000369.1:0-4599 GCA_031421455.1 Nitrospira sp. | reverse complement strand
TCAAAGGGATAGGCGGATCCGATTTCGAACTTGATCCGCTCCGCCATATGTTCACCGATGAGGAGGTTATACTTCTTCTTAATGTAGTTCATGATCGCGTCGTCCATGCGATCGCCCGCGACCTTGACGGACTCGCTATAGACGATTCCGCCGAGCGAAATGACCGCGATATCGGTCGTGCCGCCGCCGATATCGACCACCATATTGCCGGATGGCTCGGTGATCGGAAGACCTGCGCCGATGGCTGCAGCCACCGGCTCTTCGATCAGATACACTTCGCGTGCGCCGGCTAATTCGGCCGAGTCTCGCACTGCCCGCTGCTCCACCTGCGTAATACGCGACGGTACACCGATGATGATGCGTGGACGCACGAACGCACTGCGGTTGTGCGCCTTCTGAATGAACCGCTTCAACATCTGCTCTGCCATTTCGAAGTCGGCGATCACGCCTTCTTTCATCGGCCGCACCGCAATGATGTTGCCCGGCGTGCGCCCCAACATTCGCTTCGCTTCTGTGCCGACTGCGAGCACTCGTTCGGTCTTTTTCTCAACTGCCACGACCGAGGGTTCGTTGAGCACGATCCCTTTCCCATGGACATACACGAGCGTCGACGCCGTCCCTAGGTCAATGGCCAGATCGTTTGAGAACCATCCGAAGATATCGCTCCCAAAGCCCACGATTACGCTCCCTTCCCCTCAGACCCTGACCGCATACTCAGTCAGGCAATGCCAGTCGCCCTGCATCCAACACCTGGGTACCGGCCACTTCGTCGCCAAGGCGTCTCCCCTGCTCATTCCCGAGAATCAATACTGCTTCGAACGCTATAATTGCTGCAGCTACAAGCCATCCTACATACGGAATGGCAAAAGCTAACTGAGCGACTGCGAAAGGCAAATTACGGATGATGGACTCCCGAAATCCTACAGCCTCACGCCGATCAGGAAGCACCGTCTGAAGGCCGATCAACCGCTTACCGATACTGCGCCCACCGGCAAAACCGTCTGCAATGAGTATATACGCCAATCCTCCAAGAAAACCTACCGGCACAAATATTTGCCCAGCGGCTGCAACGATTAACAGATCGATCAGCTTGGCGATACCACGGTTCAGAACCTGCGCCTTGGGGTAGATCCCGCCACCGATTGAATGAACCCCACGGACCTCCTCCACGAAAGGGTCTCCTCGTAATTAGTGGCAAAGTATAGCAAATCAAACTACCCAGCACAAACAAAGAACATTATCCGGCAAATCGAATATTCCGGATGATAATCCTCGTCTTCACGAGTAGACGGCTGAACTCGATCGTGAGATCACAGAAGTAAAAGAAAGGTCGTCTCTTGCCTTTCCATAAGTCCCTGAGTAGAATCCGTTCAACGAGTTTCCCGAGGAATTGTCATGCTCAAATTGATACGTGAATCGTCTCATAGCTATCCGTGGCTCCTCAAATCCGTCATGGGGGTCATCGCCCTCGCCTTTGTCATCACCATGGGCTGGTGGGGCTTCGGCGAACAGACCGGCGCCGGCGTCGCCTCAGTCGGAGAGCTTACCGTATCCCGCGATGAGTTTCGACGCGCCTATGAAAATACCTATCGCTTCTATAAGGACAAGGTCCCTGGAGAGTTCAAAGACGAAACGATCAAGCAATTAGTGGTGGATCAATTGGTCGACAATCGGACCTGGCTCATTGCGGCAAAAAATATGGGCCTTACCGTGAGTGCCGACGAGTTACGGGAATTCATCATGCAGATCCCCGACTTTCAAAAGAATGGCGTATTCGATCCGGAGATCTACCAGCGGCTTCTCGCAGCTAATCATCTGACCCCTGCAATATTCGAAGCAATGGAAACAAAAGAAGTGCTGAGCACCAAAGCCAAGATGATCATCCGAGACGCCGTGGCCCTGACCCCTGCCGAGCTTGCAGAAGCGCAAGCCTTCACGCTTCGACAAACGGAATCAGATCCCTCGAAGGCCGAGGCGGCAAAAGACCGTGCGGTGCAGGATGTTCTCTTTCAAAAACAGCAACGCGCGCTGATGGCCTATACTGTATCGCTCAAAACGACCATCCCCATTAAGATCAACCGCGAGTTGCTCTAACAGCCCTCATCTCGTCAAAAGTCACCACATACGAAAGTCGTCACGTCTGAAAGTCTTCAAGTCCGAAAGTCCCGGACGAAGATCGCCTAAGACTTGATGACTTTCAGACTTGATGACTTGACGACTTTCTGACTCTGTCAGAGGATCAACATCGCATCCCCATAGCTATAGAACCGGTACCGTTCACGCACCGCGTCTGCGTAGGCCTGGCGAAGCAACTCCGTCCCCGCCAATGCGGAGACCAGCATCAGCAATGTAGTACGTGGCAAGTGAAAATTGGTGAGAAGAGCATCGACCACCTTGAAAGAAAACCCTGGTGTCATAAATATATCCGTCTCTCCACAATAGGGTCGGATCCGACCGTCCCCACGGGCCGCAGTTTCGAGCGCGCGTACGACCGTGGTCCCGACAGAAACAATTCGCCCCCCTGCCGCTCGCACCTGCTCGATGGAACGAACCGCTTCCGCTCCGACCTCGATCCATTCTGCGCCCATCTGATGGTCTTCGATCCGATCGACCGTTACCGGCTTGAAAGTCCCGACACCGACATGAAGCGTGACGGCCGTGAGACCGATCCCGCTCTGTCGCAGCCGCGCCAGCAGTTCCGGTGTGAAATGGAGCCCGGCGGTGGGCGCGGCAATAGCGCCCTCATGCAGCGCAAACAGGGTTTGGTACCATTCCCGATCCTGGTCAGTCGGTGCCCGTTTCAAGTAGGGCGGAAGCGGCATTCGACCATGTTGTCGCAGCCATTCGGAGAATGGAATCGGACTCTCAACCCGAACCGTCGTTCGTATCGCGCCACGCTCGATCACCACAGCAGAAGCCTCTGCACCCATCTCAATAATCTGTCCCGGTCGAAATGTTCCCTTGATCAGCACTTCCCAGATCGCATCACCGAGATCCTTCACAAAGAGAATCTCGACTTCCGCGCCGGAAGAACTCTTCCGTCCAGCCACGCGCGCGGCCAACACTTTTGTATTGTTGACCACGAGAAGATCGCCAGGACGAAGAAGATTGGGCAATTCGTCGACGCGGCGGTGGGCGAGTGAGCGGTCGAGACGCTGCAGAACCAGCAGCCTGGCGTGATCGCGCGGGAGACTTGGCTGAGCGGCAATGAGCGACGAGTCGAACGGAAAGTCGAACTCAGAGAGCTGCATCAGGAAGACGGAGGGGTCGGAGGTTTGGTCAGCGTCATATGCTGCAGTTCGGTGTCCGGATAATAATACTGGAGAATCGTCGAGAACGGATAGCCTAACTCAGCCAGTTCTTTCGCACCCCACTGGCACATGCCGACTGCGTGGCCCGCACCGAAGCCGGAAAGCACCACATCTCGCCCAATCGACTCGATGGCAAACTGCGTACTGGGGATGATGGTATACCCGACTGCTTTCCGCAACTCTTCTCCGCGAAGCACCAATTCTCCGCCAGAATGGAGAATGCGCAGCTTCGCGACTCGCCCCCCGCGGCTGAACGACAAGGGCGTCATTGTCGCGATCGTCCCCACGGAGAAGCCCTGCTGACGCAAACCCTGTTCAAGGGTGTCGATTTTGAAGGAAGATTTCCACTGATAATAGGGCGACATAAGATCGAAGGGACACTCCACGCCCTTGAGATAGGGATACTCTTTCGACCACACATTCATGGCATCTTCCGTCAGCCCTGCGGCCGTCGAGGAGAATGCTGCGTAGATTGGCGCACCCTGATAGGTAACGACCAAACCTCGCGTCTCTTCTACCGCGCGTAGGATCCCGGCATCAATCCCCTGCTTTCCTCGATAGACCTGGTCTTGCACTGTAGCCGCCACATCGTACTCACGCGTGGCGCTCAACATCTGCTGGTAGAGCGCATAG
Source organism: Nitrospira sp. (assembly GCA_031421455.1). GTDB lineage: Bacteria > Nitrospirota > Nitrospiria > Nitrospirales > Nitrospiraceae > Palsa-1315. The sequence goes on along the minus strand of JANOOS010000369.1, from coordinate 655 downwards.
GTCCGTGCGGCAACCGCCTGCGCTTTCAACATCTCCGGATGCCAGGTCGAACTCACCTCCGCGGGAACCACCCCTTTAACGTACTCTTCAAGATCCACCCGATTGATGACCAGAAACCCCTTGCCTTTTCGCACAAGATGGACAACGCCGCTCACCGCGATCTCCATGCCGGAATCGCTCGATGACATCGCCGCCCCATTGGACTTCCGAGCGAACCGTGGAACGGTCAGCGTGAGGCCTTGCTCTCCACCGCGCAGAGTCAGCTGCTCCGTCTGCATGCGAACGCCGTTCAGCAAGAACCCGGCTTCAGCCGCCACAACCTGGACCGGTGACCGCAGAGGCTGAGTACGGCCTTTTGCATCCGTCACCCACAAAGAGCTGTCTACACGGACATCAAGCCGCGGCACGTCAGCTGACAGTAGGACTCGAAGCGACTCGGCTGCCTCCACCTCCGATGACAAACTAAGAAGGCATGCTCCGGCCAAGATGGCTCGGCATACTCCACCCTTCGACTGCTTCATCGGCGAAAGATCCATGATAGTAAATAGAATACCAGACTTAGGATGACACTGAGGAGCAGGCTGGTTGCGAGCGGAAATGAGAAGCTGAAGTTATCTCGCCGAATGGAGATATCGCCGGGAAGCTTACCGAACCA
>JANOOS010000368.1:0-2561 GCA_031421455.1 Nitrospira sp. | reverse complement strand
ACACCGTTTCGGGGTTGGCAAGCCCAGAGTATCTTGCTATGGTCACGGTCGATTCAGGCCCTCTCACAAAGGAACATGAGCCATGCTGTTGACCCAAGGTTATGCCGCGATGACCGCTAAGGCCACCCTGCAACCATTTTCGTTCGAGCGGCGCAAGGTCGGTCCTCAGGATGTGCTCATTACCATCACCCACTGCGGCATCTGCCACTCGGACATTCATCAAGCCCGTGACGAATGGGGCGGATCGATTTTTCCCATGGTGCCCGGTCATGAAATCGTCGGCATCGTGGCGCAAGTCGGTTCTGCGGTGAAAAAATTCAAGACGAACGACCGCGTTGGCGTCGGTTGCTTCATCGATTCCTGCCGTACATGTGGGCCCTGCCGGGAAGGATCGGAGCAGTACTGCGAAGCCGGCATGCTCCTCACCTACAGCGGCCGGGACAAAGATGGTCAGGCTACACAGGGCGGTTACTCCACACAGATTGTCGTAGACGAGCAATACGTGCTCCGGATTCCCTCCAGCCTGTCGCCTGCAGGCTCAGCCCCACTCTTATGCGCCGGTATCACGACCTACTCCCCGCTTCGCCATTGGGGCGTAGGGAAATATCACAAGCTGGCAGTTGTAGGTTTGGGCGGGCTTGGGCATATGGCCGTCAAGATTGCCAGCGCGATGGGTACAGAGGTCACAGTCCTGAGTACATCAGAAAAAAAGCGACATGATGCGATACGATTAGGCGCTAGCGAGTTCGCGCTCACTACGCAACACGATACCTTCACGCGATTACAACGCCGTTTCGATTTCATCCTTGATACTGTCTCCGCCCCGCACAACTACAACGATTACGTGAATCTGCTCAAAACCGACGGCACCATGATCCTCGTAGGCGTGCCGGACAAACCAACTCTGTTGGAACCCTTCCCGCTCATTCTGCATCGTCGCCGCATCGCCGGGTCGGTGATCGGGGGCATCCGCGAAACCCAAGAGATGCTCGACTTCTGCGCCACGCACAGCATCGAATCCGACGTTGAAGTCATTCCGATTCAACAAGTAAACGAAGCCTACGAGCGAGTCCTCAAGGGCGATGTGCGGTTTCGGTTTGTCATCGATCTGGGATCGTTGAAGTAGCAACGGGGCGGTCGGAGGAAAGTGGCTGGGGGACTAGGAATCGAACCTAGGTAGCCGGCTCCAAAGGCCGGCGTCCTACCGCTAGACGATCCCCCAGCGCGGTACGAAACCGAGGCATAGGTACTGAAAGTACGGGCGGGAATGATTATTTGGCTGGGGGACTAGGAATCGAACCTAGGTAGTCAGATCCAGAGACTGACGTCCTACCGCTAGACGATCCCCCAACCGACGTTCACAGTAATATAAGGCTCTCGACTTCGTCAAGATCGGTGCTGGCAGGCTGTTGAAACAGGCCGCCAGCGGCGTTCTCGCTTCGCTCAGGGGCTCGACGTACGGCGTAAAGTACGCCTCGCCTCTTCGCTCGCTGCGGCCTTGCTGGACGGCCTGTTTGAACAGCCTGCTAGTTTAGAAAGGGACTGCCTCAAGCGCGCGAGGCCCGTTCAATCCCCTGGCGGAGCCTTAACAAGGTTCGGTCTCGTCCTAACACTTCCATCACGTCGAAAAGGCCAGGGCTAGCCGTACGACCGGTCAGGGCTACGCGAACCGGCTGGGCCAGCTGCCCCATCTTTATTCCCTCTTCCTCAACCAGCCGCTTGAAGGCCTCTTCCCATTGCTGTTTTGAGAAGGCAGGGAAGGCCTCGAAGCGAGTGAGCAGCTTGCCGAGAATCGGCGCGATGGCCGGCGTCAAAAACTTCTTTGCCGCCTCTTCGTCGAACGTCACGGTTTGCCCAAAATACGGTCTTACCCAATCGACCATCTCCACGAGCGTCTTTGCCCGTTCCTTTACGAGGACGACGAGTTGCGCGAGCCAGCCGGTCGAGACAGCCTGAAGCTCCTCTGCTAATCCTGCTGCTTCCAAAAGGGGCGTCAGCGCCTGAGCGACATGGGCCGGCGGACTGACCTTGATATATTCCGCATTGACCCAGAGCAGCTTCTCGGGATTGAATACAGCCGCGGACGTTTGGACGCTCTTCCAGGAAAATTTCTCGATCAGCTCCTGGCGAGTGAAGAGTTCCTGGTCTCCGTGTGACCAGCCAAGCCGAACGAGATAATTCACCATCGCATCAGGCAAATACCCCATGTCTTTATAGGCCATGATCGAGGTGGCCCCATGCCGCTTCGAAAGACGGGTTTTGTCCGAGCCTAGAATCATCGGCAGATGCCCGAACTGAGGGACTGGAAACCCAAGCGCTTGGAAGATTGGAACCTGCCTCGGCGTATTCGTCAGGTGATCGTCTCCCCGCACTACGTGAGTAATGTTCATCAACGCATCATCAACCACCACTGAAAAATTGTACGTCGGGTAGCCGTTCGACCGGAGAATGATCAGATCGTCCTGCACGCTATTATCAAACAGGATCTTGCCCTTGATGAGGTCGTCGACCACAGTCTCTCCCTCTTGCGGAGCCCTGAAGCGCAAAGCCGCGTCGCCGGC
>JANOOS010000367.1:0-3143 GCA_031421455.1 Nitrospira sp. | reverse complement strand
CGACGCCTCCGACACCGGGATTGAAAGAGGCAGGTTATCTCACCAATGAAACGGTGTTCTCACTGACGGAACTGCCGCCACGCATCGGGGTGATCGGCGCCGGCCCCATCGGCTGCGAGTTGGCGCAGTCGTTTGCCCGTTTTGGAAGCCAGGTCTACCTCATTGAAACGACTCACGGGATCATGCCGAAGGAAGACCGCGACGCGGCTGAAATTGTCGAGCAGCAGATGTTACGCGACGGGGTGAAGCTGCTCTGCTGCGGGAAGGATATGAAGGTGCAGAAGACGGAGGCCGGTAAGCGGTTCACCGTCGATTCACATGGTCAGCAGTACGATGTGACGGTCGACGAGATTCTGGTCGGCGTCGGTCGCACTCCGAATGTCGAGGGCATCGGGTTGGAAGCGGTCGGTGTCGAGCACGACAAGCACGGGATCAAGGTGAACGAGCGACTGCAGACGACGAATCCCAGGATCTTTGCGGCTGGCGATATCTGCTCGCGCTACAAATTCACCCATGCCGCCGATGCCATGGCGCAGATCGTCATTCAGAACGCGTTATTTCCACATCCCTTCGGTTTGGGCTATGCCAGCGTCGAGTCTCTGATCATGCCCTGGTGCACCTTTACGGAGCCGGAAGTGGCACATGTTGGGATGTACGAGAAGGATGCAAAGGAGAAGGGGATCGAGGTCGAAACCTATACCTTCAAGCTTGATGAGGTCGATCGCGCGATTCTCGACGGAGAAGAAGATGGTTTTGCGAGGATCCACATTCAGAAGGGCACGGACAAGATTGTGGGAGCAACGATTGTGGCGGCCCACGCCGGTGAGATGATCAGCGAGTTTTCCGTTGCAATGAAAGCCGGAGGGGGAGCGAAGACGATTGCCGGGACGATCCATCCCTATCCGACGCAGGCCGAGGTGAATAAGAAGGTGGTCAATCTGTGGCGCAAGGAGCATTTTACGCCACGGACGAAGAGTCTGTTGATGAAGTTATTTGCCTGGACGAGGAGGGGGTGAGGGAGGCGGCTATCCCGGTGCTCGCGCAACGCGCGGCCTGAGAAGGGATGGGAAGGACACCCACGTTGGTCTTGTGCTCCCGGAACGCGCGCCCTGAGAAGGGCCTCGTTCGACGGGCGCACGTAGACCAACATGGGTGCCCTTCCCAGAGAGAAAAAGCAAGCGAGCTTGGACTGTTCATCCGATGCGCGGAGTCGAAGGCTGATCGCGCCTGCCCTCATGGAGGGAAACGGTAAGATGCTGGTTTTGGCGAGCGTGTTTCTGTTGGCGGTGCTGTTGATTGCCCCTTTGTCACTTGTTGCGGAATCTCCCGCGGTGATTGAAGTGGGGAAGTTTTCGAGCGGGACGGTTGGGCAGGCGACGCCCGATGGGTGGAAGCCGCTCACCTTTACGAAGATCCCATCACATACCTCCTATGAAGTGGTGAAGGATGGAGAGGTGACGATCGTCAAGGCGGTGAGCAAAGCCTCAGCCTCTGGTCTGATTAAGTCGGTGGTGATCGATCCAAAAGAATTCCCGATCGTCCGGTGGCGTTGGAAAATCGACAATGTGCTGAAGGGTAGCGACGTTACCCTCAAGGAGGGCGACGACTTTCCGGCCCGGCTCTATATCACCTTTGCGTATGACCCCGACAGAGTCAGCTTTGGGAAAAAACTCAAGTTCAAAGCCGGCCAGGTTCTGTTCGGCGATATTCCCATCGCCGCCTTGAACTATATTTGGGACACGAAGGCGCCTGTCGGCACGATTGTCGAAAATGCCTATACCGATTTTGCCAAGATGGTGATCGTCGAAAGCGGAACTCAGAACGTGGGGATGTGGATCGACGAAGAGCGGAATATTTATGAAGACTACAAGAAGGCATTTGGGGAAGAGCCGCCGATGATTAACGGTGTCGCAATCATGAGCGATACGGACAATACGAAGGAACAGGCCACGGCCTATTTTGGCGATATCGTCTTTCAGAAATCGGTAAAGGCATCATCTCGATGATCCTGTGTTTCATGGTGGCTCTTAACAGGCTGCGGGAAAACTCAGTTTGCTCTCAAAGCCCACTGTGACTTTGGAAAACAGTGCCGGTGCGAGGACAGCTCGCAGAATGCTCAAAAAGGCCGTCCAGCGCGGCCGCAGCGAGCAAAGAGGCGAGGAGGTACGTACCGCACTTCGTGTGGGCCGTTTGCCCCTACAATGGATCTTGGCGAACGGATAAACCCCGCCAGTGCTTCCGACCTCCGAAAAACTCTCGTTGAGCCTCTGAGCGAAGTGAGAACAAAGCTGGCGGACTTTTTCAGCATCCTGTTAAAAAAACGGGCCGGCCTGTTGAGGGCCGGCCCGTTCATGGACACTGCCGCGCGTGAGGTGGGTGCGCGGATTCGAATTGGGAGCTACTGAACGGAATTCGCGAAGCCGCCTCGCGTAATTTCCGCACGGACAGTGTCCCCGACTTTTTTCTTGTGAATGTGTTTCGTGCCTTGCCCGACGCGCAGTACGACTTGATTGCCGTCGTAGTCTTCAACCGTGTAGCTGTCGCCTTGGACTTTCTTTAGGGTCCCACCGACGGTTTTCCAGGCCGGACCAGGCGCAGAGTCGTGGGGGACGTTCTTGGGCTCGTTGCTTTGTTCAGGGGCATGGCCGACGACTTGAACTGCCGCCTCAGAAGAGGACTGGCTGGATTTTTTATTTTTCGAGTCCTTGGCCAGCGCCGGGGTTATCGCTAACACAATAATGGCCACTGTGCTCACCAGGACCGGGAGTATCTGTTTTTTCTCGTTCTTCATGACGAAACCTCCTTGCAGCGTGAGAATCAAATTCGACCTAGCACTCAGCAGCAAGGCGTGTGCCGCACGGTAGTGCAAGATTGATCAAGGAAGTTCAGCAGGTTAGGAGAGTCGGTGGGGAAAGGATCTGGAATGTCTAGGAAAACAGTGGAAAAATGGCATAGGCCTGTCCAAATATGGCCGTGTTTGCCAAGTTGAGGATGACAATGGCGTTCCCACTCATATCTCTGAGCCAAGCCCTCAAGCCGGTTAGGAATCTCCTGGCTGGCCGGCCTGTCTTGGCCACGTTTCAAGTCAATCTTCGATGCAACTCTGCTTGCGGATACTGCGATCTGCCACTCAATGTTGGCCG
>JANOOS010000366.1:0-1930 GCA_031421455.1 Nitrospira sp. | reverse complement strand
CAGCAAGGCCGCAGCGAGCGAAGGGGCGAGGCGTACGCTTCGGTACGTTGAGCCTCTGAGCGATGCGAGAACGAAGCTGGCGGACTTTTTCAGCATCCTGCAGGGGATTAGTTCGATTTGTCTGTAGGCTGAGCTACCAAGGCTGGGGCAGGAGCTGGTGTGCTATCGGCAGGAGCAGCTGGAGCGACTGGGGGCTCGGCTGGCTGGCCCGCTGGTGCTGATGCAGCAGATACGGCTGGTTTGGGAGCAGCGGGCGGCTTGGGAGGGACAGGCTTCTCCGGCTTGATGCCTCCTTCCCAGGAGGGACCGGAGTACATATCTGCCGAGAGACCATTGGCTTTCCATTTCTCTTCAAAATCCGCAGCCGCCTTATTCGGCGTCTCACCACTGCCGACGACGTCATTCCACGGATAGGCCTTCGGGCCGATCTGGCACCCGGTCTCTATCCGCTTCAAATACAAAGAAATTGGATTCCCTCGGTATGGTCCAAGATAAATATGTACGGAGCCGACATATTCAAGCAAATGTGCCATCCCTGTCTCCAAAGGGGGGCATGATGCCATAAGAGGTGAGAGGAGGCAAGGCACATCCCCATGAATCCCCTTGCTCGCAGAGCCCCCACGATAAAACAGTGGTCGCTCGATGCGCGCATTGGGGGCTCCATGGAGACGGGCCTTGCGATGGAGGTACGGGGAGAATTCTTGGTCAATGCACATGGTCAGACTGTGCTCGTTGGACGCGCGCAGTCAGGGAGCAAACCTCCTTGTCCTCTTAAGGCAATAGACAAGATGAGAAGATGCGGCGGGGCCCCGCTCCTTCGGCAAAACGCTCCGCGAGCTGACCCATCCCCTGAAGGGAAACCATAGTATTCAATGCTCGTTGGGCGCGTAGCCAGAGGCACGCCCTCCCCGATACCCTCTTGCCCGTTAGATTGACAGGCTTTTGGGCCGTCCCGTAGACTGCCTCGCATGCCTTCACGATTGATCACCCCTTCTCGCCCAAACAGCAAGAAGACGACTATCGGCTTCGTCAACCTGGGTTGTTCGAAAAATCAGGTCGATTCCGAGGTCATGCTGGGCACGTTGGTGGCGGACGGGTTTGCCCTGACCGATGACCCGAAGAAAGCCGAAGTGGTCATCATCAATACTTGTGGCTTTATCGAAGAGGCCAAACAGGAGTCGATCGATACGATCATTGCCCATGGCAAACTAAAGGAAACAGGATCCTGCCGAGTGTTGATTGCCGCCGGCTGCCTGGCGCAACGGTATCAAGGAGACCTCCTCAAGCAATTGCCGGAACTCGACGGCGTGGTAGGGACCGGCGAGTTCGGAAAGATCGCGGAAATTTGCCGAGATCTGCTGGCGCCGAAGAAGCGGCAGCAACGGCTCTGGATCAGCGAGCCTCCCTATCTGTACGACGCAGACGCGCCGCGCATCCGCCTCGGAAAGGCCCATAGCGCCTACGTCAAGATTGCCGAAGGTTGTAACCGCAATTGCGCCTTCTGTGCGATCCCTCTGATGCGGGGCAAGCAACGAAGCCGCCCGGTTGAATCGATCGTAGCGGAAGCCGTGCGCCTCGCCGCTGAAGGGGTGAAAGAGATCAACCTCATATCCCAGGATACAGTGAATTATGGCGTCGATCTCGGTGTGCGGCACGGCCTCGTCACACTGCTTCGCGAGCTGGTGAAGGTGAAAGACTTGCGCTGGATCAGGCCGTTCTATCTCTACCCGCAACAGGTATCGGACGAATTGTTGGATCTCTACGCAGGCGAAGAAAAGATCACCAAGTATATCGACATGCCGCTGCAACATATCAACGATCGAATGCTCAAGCGGATGCATCGGCTGGGCGATCGGGCTGCCATCAGTTCCCTCGTCGATCGGATCAGAACACGCATTCCAGGCGTCACCTTTCGGACAGCCTTCATCGT
>JANOOS010000365.1:0-2153 GCA_031421455.1 Nitrospira sp. | reverse complement strand
GCTTGATGGGCGACCCGCAGTTCTCGCCTCTGTCGGGAGGCCTGGTTTGTACGCTCTGTGCTGTGCGCCAATCCCTTCGCTGTCTGCCGCTCTCACGAGGGAGCCTGGCATTTCTTCAGCAAGCGTTGAGGCTTTCGCCCTCGGTGATTGATCGTTTGAAGGCCGCCGGGCAAGTTCGGCACGAGGTGGAAGACGCGATTGAAGGGTATGTCACTGTTGTCGCAGGTAGACAACTGCCTCCTGTGAATTTTCTCTCGTATCCGTCATGAGGAGGTAGATAGGCTGAAGGGGTTCAGGCTGAAGTGTTCGGAACTTCGACCTCCGGCCTTCAGCCTGAACCCCTTCAGCCTGTGCCCCTAGCCTTGCAAGAAGGAATTCGCGAAGATGACAGAGTCAGTGTGTGAACCGAGAGACATGTCCTGGATAGAGAAGGGTGTGTTGGGTATCGAATGGAACGATGGGCACAAGGCTGTCTATCCCGTGAGGTATCTCCGCCAGCAATGCCCCTGCGCAGCCTGTGTGGACGAGTGGTCTGGTGCACGGCGTTTGCAGCCGGACGATGTGCCCCTCTTGATCATGTTGCAGGATGTGCAGCCGGTCGGGCGGTATGCGCTGCAATTCAGCTGGAGCGATGGCCACGACACAGGGATATATTCCTATGCGCTTCTGCGGCGGCTCTGTCAGTGCGATGTTTGCCAACCTGTGAAGCCTGTTGAACCAAGGAGCCGACGCCTGCTGTGAGAACACTCAAGGGCCTTGATTTGCTGAGGCGATTAGCCCGCATTATTCATGATGGTTCGTCGCGAAATCGCGCAGTCGCCAAGCGAGACGGGCACGCGGAGCCCCACGAGGCCGAGGCGTACTTGAAACAGTACGTTGAGGCCGCGCGGGGCGAGCCTGCCCCCCGGCATGCCGGCGGGTTGCAGCGGCGAATGCGCGATTGGAGCAGAAGCATTCATGAATTATGCGGGTTAGGATGGGCCAATGTGCTCGTCGTGGTCGTGATCGGGTCGACTATCGGTTGCAGCGGGATGCCGGCGTTGGAAGAACAGGAGCGGCTCGTGCGTGCAAATGAGTTGGTGCTTCACCAGTTGACTCCCCGTGCGTTTGTCGGGGCATGGGGGGCACCGGCGTATCAGCGTGCAGAGTTCATGCAGTTCTTTGGCATGAAAGACGAGTCACTGGTCCCACGGTCGAGGTTACCCAGCGGAGAACCGCCGCGAGGGTGGGAAGTCCGCATGGAGGCTGGCGATGCGCTCTTTCTGGCATATCCGGATCGCGGGTGGCTGGTGGTGTTTTTCGAGGAACGATTGGTCTATCGCGAAGCGCTGACCGCAGTACAGCTGCATGAGTTAGGTCGCAGTTGGAAGCACGAGGACAAGTTTCGCTCCAGGTTTGAAGCGCCGGCTGCTCAATGACTCAAGCAAAACGGACGAGGGTTCGAGGTTCGAGGTCCGAAGTTCGAGGTCTGAGGAACTTCGAACCCGGAGCTTCGAACTTCGGAGGAGCAGCGGGACAGGCACCGCCGCAGCGGGCGGAGCCAGTCCCCACAAACCCCCGTGAATCATGCGGGCTAGCCCTTCCATGACCCAGCATCCTCTGAATCTGCTCATGGTGTCATCCGAAGCGGTCCCCTATGCCAAGACTGGTGGGCTTGCCGATGTCACCGGCGCATTACCTCTTGAGTTGGCGAAACTTGGACACGACGTCATCCTCCTGCTCCCACGCTATCGTTGCCTGAGCGATTCGGGCCGATCCTTCCGTTCCGTCTGCCGGATCTATGTTCCGACACCGCATGGGCTTGTCGACACGCTGATTGAAGAAGATGTGATTCCTGTCGGCGAGAGTGGCCGTCAAGTGCGAGTGTGGACGATCCGGAACGAGGCCATGTTCGACCGGCCTGGCCTGTATCAAGATCAGGGTGTCGACTACCCTGATAATCTTGACCGGTTTTCTTTTCTCTGCCGCGCGACGATCAAGGTGATGGCGTATCTCCGAGCCGCATGTCGATGGAATACCCATATTCTCCATCTCCACGATTGGCAGACAGCGTTGTGCGCGGTTTACCTCAAGACCATCGATCGGGATCGACCCGAGGCGCAGGGGGTGCGCACGGTACTGACGCTGCACAATGTTGGGTATCAAGGACTTTT
>JANOOS010000364.1:0-5563 GCA_031421455.1 Nitrospira sp. | reverse complement strand
ATAAAGCCGGGGGAAATCGCATTGACGGTAATGCCGTGGGGCGCCAGCAGCTTGGCTAGCGTGCGAGTCAGAATCAAGACGCCGGCTTTGGCAATGTAATGGGCTGTGACGTCCGGTTGAGAAATCATCTGGTCGGCATTGGCCATGCTGAAGCTGATGATGCGTCCGGATTTGCGGGTTTTCATTCCCGGCGCTACAGCTTTGGCGAGATAGAAAATGGGATGGAGGTTGCCGTCGAACATCTCGTTCCAGCCCTCGACCGTTTCCTCGAACAGGTTCACACGATGGTAGGGACCGGCGCCGTTGATCAGCGCATCGATCCTTCCCCACTGCTGTTCAACCTGGGTGACGAGGCCTTTGGCCGCCTGGGGGTCCGATACATCACAGCGAATCGAGAGCGCACGACCACCACGGCTAGTGATCGCGTCGGCTGTGGTTTTTGCCTCTGTCTCACTTGTGCGGTAGCAGATGGCGACCGACCACTGTTGCGCTGCCAGGTCGAGCGCGATCCCCCGTCCGATGCCTTTGGCTCCACCTGTGATGAGTGCGACACGATCAGCCATAGGTGATTCTTTCGTGCTTGGTGTGAATGCCTACTATCTTATCGGGTTTTAAGTCTGGTCGCGAGCAGCTGTAAGGCTCCGGCTGTTCGTATGGAGAAGGTCCGGCCTTGTTTGGGTTTTTTATTGTCTTCTTGGCATTCTGCGATGAGCGATTGCAAGTCTGCAATGGTATCCACGTCGTGCCAGGCGGTGGTGAGTTCGACCGTCAACCCCAGTGCCTTGGCCTTCTGTTGTGTGACGGCGAGAACCTGGTCGGTGGACCAGGGTACTCCAGTAAAGAGTTGTTCTGCCGGTCGCTTGAGGCCGATGAGGTAGTAGCCGCCATCCAAGGCCGGTCCCAAGACCAGGTCCGAGCGGCCCAGTATCGCGAGCGCATCCTGATATACCGACAGTGGCAAGGTCGGAACATCGGCCCCTACGATAATGACCTGCTTGTAGCCTTTGGCGAATAAATCGACAGAAGCGCGGTGCATCCGTTGGCCCAGATCTTCTCCTATTTGATCCAAGAGGCGGACGTTCTGCCGTTCTTCCATAATTTTGAAGAATACCAGCGCAGAGGAAGGAGCGCAGGCCAGGTACCGATGAAAGGGGAGCTGTAATTTTGCGACAGCGAGTGTGGTCCGCTCCAGCATGTCGAGGACAAAGCTGCCGTGCAGAGTGGCTGCCTCGTCAGGCGTCAGCGGTGGGCAGAGCCGTGTCTTCACCGCACCAGGGATCGGGGCCTTGGCGAAAATCACCAGCGCGGCCTGGTGAGGGGTGAGGGGTAAGGGGTGAGGCGATGGAGAGGGTGCTGGTTTACTTTTCAAGTTTGTTTCTTTCACCCCTCACCCCTCACGCCTTACCCCTTACGTTTTTATCGGATGACTTTATACCATTGAGCCAAATGTGATGGGTTCACACCAACCCAATAGAGGAACCGTAAGGCCCACATTCGGAGGATTGTCCGCAAGGGGCCATGCTGTTCCCAGCGACGAAAAGAAGTAATCACGGTCGCAGTGAGGGCCGCGGTGGCTCCCTTTCGTTTGAGTCTGCGGGAGAATTCAATATCCTCCATCAGCGGCATGTCGGCAAAGCCTCCCATCTGTTCGAAGATAGAGCGACGCACGAACAGGGCTTGATCGCCGGTGGCGAGGCCGCTCAGTCTCGATCTCCAGTTCATCAGCCTGCTGATGATGGTTCCCCACATCGATGGGCGATCGAATCGGACATCGAACCGTCCGCCCACCATCCGTCGATCGGCCAATGCCGTGTCGATCATTGTTTTCGCATCGCCTGGAAGTTGCGTGTCAGCGTGGAGAAACAATAAGATTTCTCCGCGACTGGCCTTTGCACCTTCATTCATCTGCCGGGCGCGACCAGGTAGAGAGGTGACCCATTGTACAGGACTGAGTGCTGAGGACTGAGCGCTCTGTCGGTATGAGTTGACGAGGGATGGAGTCTTATCGGTGCTCCCTCCATCCACCACGACGAGTTCATCGAAGCCGAGCGTGGCGGTGTGTGCGAGTGTCGCCATGACCCTTCGTTCTTCGTTCAGTGTGGGGATGATGATCGAAACCGTCATCGCCATGACCTGTCAGCCGTAACTGGTTTGTTTGGTTTATTTAGTTTATTTGGTTTGACGAAACTAACCGGATGAACCAAATCAACCAAAAAAACAAAACAAACCAAATCAACCAGATAGACCAGTTTCCTGTTAGGGGCGTTTCTTCGGTTCGTTGAACATAAAGTACATGACGACAACTACGGTGGACCAAAACAACACTTGCTTGTGCCAGAAGAGGACTTCCCCGTATTGGTAGAAGACGGCTGCGAGGACGAGGGCTCCGCCGATGAGGCTGTAGCGGAGGGTCAAGTTTTCGACAACTGCATTCGCCCACACGGCGACCCCGGCGAAATAAATCAAGAAGGGAATGACGTCGATTTCGAATCCCCCGCTGATCGAGAGAAATATATCCAGAAAGCCGATAAAAATGAGGGCAGTACCCACAATCATTCCGGCGACACGCATCTGATTATCGCCCCCGGAGTCTTCCTCGGGCTCGTGGCGCTCCGGCTCGTTGGTCGGTTCTGGCGACATGGTTAACTGGTTCCTAGCTGTTCGTGAAACGTCCGAATCCCGATCAAGGCTGAGGTCGAGGTTCAGGTTAAGCGAAGCCCCGATGTTCTTTATCGTTGCTCAACCTTAGCCTGAACCTTGGCCTTCTTGCTAGACCTTAAAGTGTTTGCTCAAGGTCAGACCCTGGCGCTGATATGAGGATCCGAGGGCCGTGCCATAGAGCTGACTGGGGCGTGCGAGCATCCTGTCGTATACAACCTTAAAAAATGTTTGTCCATCATGGATTAGGAAGGGCACGTCGTGGGGGCGGACTTCTAGGACCACTTGGGTGCCGTGCAGCTCACCACGGCCGTACCCAAATCCCAGATCGAAAAACCCGGCGTAGTGGGTCCGGAGTTCGCCGCAAGCTGCTTCGAAGGCGACCATCTCGGCCGCATAGCCGGCGGGAACGCGAATTCGTTCTTTTGACGCGAGAATGTAAAATTCTTCCGGTTCCAAGAGGAGGCTGTCCTGGCGGTGGCGGTACAGGGGCTCCCAAAAATCGAGCGCCGTATAGTGGCCGACCTTCGACAGATCGATGACGTGACTATTCTTCTTCGCCCGATAGCCGATGATCGGCGAGCTGCTTCGGTCATCTCCTTTCAGATCGATGCGGAGAAACAGGCCGCGATCTGTCCGGAGGTCGCGGGCGCTCAGCGCCTGCTTCGTGGGGAGATTGTGGTAGAGCAGAGCCTCTCGGGTGTGGAGTGTCTGCAGCGACCGGTCGGACACAGTGGCGGCGCCGCGTACGAAGCGGATTTGATTGAGAGAGTAGCCGGTTTTCACTTTGATCGCGAACGAGCGGGGAACGATTTCCAGATAGAGGGGCCCCGAGTAACCGGCTCGAATTTCATCGAATCCGGTATTGAGATCCGTCACGACGCGGGTAAAGACGTCCAGCCGTCCGGTCGTGCTTTTTGGGTTGGTCCGTGCCCTGATACCCTTGGGTAACGTCACACGTTCCAACAGCGGCACCAAATAGACGTGGCCTTTTTCCAGGATGGCCCCTTCGGTCAAGTCCATCTCGTACATCACGAGGTCCGATTGATAAAAGTCCAGGACGTTAAGCCGGCTCGTGATTTCTGACAGCTCAGGCAAGAAGCTGCTGATCAGCCGATAGGCCTTGCGCCCGAGGCGCAGATCGAGACTGGCCGGCTGAATCTGCCGGTCTTCGATCGGCACGTCGGCGTGGATGGCGCCGGTCGCGATCAGTTGCTTAATCTGTTGGTAGGGCAAAATGCCCTGCGCGGCGCTGGTGCTCACAGGTCGTCGTGCGCTCCAGTACTGCATGATCCCAGCGCAGGTGACGCGCTGACCATCGGCAACTCTCGCGCAGACCCCTGTTGCGGTTGCGGGTAGTGGAAGGCCTTGTTCTCATAGTTCTTCAAGAGAACCCCCGCAGCATCCATGTGCACCATGTAGTCGCCGGGGAGCAAGGGAATCTTACCGCCTCCGCCCGGTGCATCGATGACGAAGTGCGGGACAGCCATCCCGCTGGTGTGGCCCTGCAGCGACTTAATGATATTCAGTCCCGTCTCGACCGTGGTGCGGAAGTGATTGGTGCCTTTAGTGAGGTCCGCTTGGTAGAGATAATAGGGCTTGATGCGGGCGAGCAGGAGCTGATGCATCAACCGTCTCATAATGTCCGGATCGTCGTTGACGCCTTTGAGCAGCACGGTTTGCGCGCCGAGTGGCACGCCGGCATCGGCCAACATTCCACAGGCCGCTTTCACTTCAGGCGTCAGTTCGTCCGGGTGATTGAAATGCAGGTTCATATACACAGGGTGATATTTCTTCACGATCGCGCAGAATTCCGGGGTGATCCGTTCCGGCAACGTGCCAGGCACCCGGGAGCCGAGGCGAATCAGTTCCAGATGCGGGATGCTACGCAGGGCTTTGAGTATGCGCTCTAACAGATGATCCGGTAGAAGCAGGGGATCGCCGCCTGAGAGAATGACGTCGCGCACTTCGGTATGTTCGCGCAAGTAGGCGATGGCCTGGTCAAGTTCGCCTTTCTTGAGGAATCCCGGTTTCCCGACCAGCCGTTTTCTCGTGCAGAACCGGCAATAGATTGGACATTGGTTCGTCACCATCAGCAGGACACGATCCGGATAGCGGTGGACCAGATGTGGAACCGGGCTCATGAGGTCTTCTTCGAGCGGATCGTCTTCCGCTTCGAAGTCCTCCATTTCGGCGATGTCCGGGACCACCTGTTTCCAAATGGCATCGCCTTTTTCTTTGATCGTCGCCATCACCGTGGGGGTAATGCGCATCGGATAGTCGCCCACGATGGCTTCGATTTCTTTCGCATCGACACCGAGCCGTGCGGCCAAATCCTTCGGCTTCACGATACTGTCGGCGAGTATGCGTCTCCATGCTTCCATGCCGGTCTCCTTTGCAGTCGAGTAGATCGAGCTTGTTCGGCGCTAGTTGCCGGCGATCCGTTCCTGACTGTACGTCTTGTCCAGATAATCGAGGATGTCGTCGGTTTCCGTCAGCACGATGTCTCCATCCTTGAGGACCGGAACATAGTACTGGCCAGAGACTTCTTGGACCACTTTACGCATCGGGCGAAAGTCGGGCACGATGACCTGTTCGTATTCGACGTGGAGGTCCGCCAGTTTCCGGCGCACCACGTCACAATCGGGACACCAAGTAACATGATAGAGAGTCATAATGCTTGTAAGGGGTAAGGGGTGAAGGGCCCCTAACTCCTTACCCCTCACCCCTTACTGGCTTCAACTGCGCACGGCACCATGACCGCGTCTTTCATTCCATGAATCACTTTTTTATCCGCCGGGCATACGGTAGCCAGGATACCAGCCAACTCGGTCTTTCCGCCACTCACGAAATAATAGGGTGAGAGCCTGGCCCTGCCGGACATCCGGTTCATCTCACCGGTCAC
>JANOOS010000363.1:0-6537 GCA_031421455.1 Nitrospira sp. | reverse complement strand
TCAAAAACAAGGGTGCCACCACGAGCCGTCTCGATGGCCGTGCGATCATCGAATTTCAGCCAGCTTATTCTTAGCCAACTTTGCTTCGTCCGACGTCGGGAATTCTTCGATGACCCGTTTGAGGTTCTTCTTCGATTTGGCAAGATCTCCGGTTTCTCCCGCCGCGAGCCCCGATTTAAAAAGCGCCGCCGGCACCTTCTCGTTTCCCGGATACTCCGTCGTAAGATACTCAAATGATTGTATCGCGCGCACATAATCTTTCTGCTGGTAAGAAGACTCGCCTAGCCAGTAGTAGCCATTCGGCGTCAGCGACGTGCCGGGGAAGTCCTTCACAAATCGCTGAAAACCCGCCACGGCAAGATCGTATTTTCCATTGAGATAGTCATTGTACGCCAGATTGAACGCCGACGTCGGGGTAATCATGGGAACACCTGGCATTGCCGGCGGCGCATCTGCGGGGGAACCGGGCTTCGGTGGTTTAGAGAAACGAGTGGGGTCGATCTGAGATGGCTCTACCTTGGGCACAACAAAAACACCCATTATTTCGTCGGATTTGGCTAACCGGCTCTCTAACTTTTGGATCCGCGCAGATAGTTCATCAAGCTTTGGATCGATTTTCTGTCTGGCAGATTCAGTATCCTTCATCCGCTCCAGCGACTCCAAGCGCCGTTGCAACGCATCCAGCCGCTTTTGATCTTGATCCTGAGACTTCGCGACCGTCGCCAAGTGATCACGCACTTCCACAAAATCCGCGTGGTTGGCACATCCGGCGAGCCACACCATCGCCCCAGCCATGAGAATGGCCAACCCCCTTGAGCCCATGTTCTTGTGCATCACAGTTAAGGCCTTCACCTCTCAGCCCTTTCGGTTTCAGACACAGGCGCCACTGTCGATCGCTGGGCCGGCTTCGTGGTTGACTGACGTGTCGCTCCCTTGTTTCCCCCTCGTAGATGAGCATCCTGCGCGACTCGATCAACGGCTTTGGAGAGAGCATCCAGACGATGGTCCTGCTCATTGAGGCGGGCAGCGAGCTTCTGCGTAATAGAGGTGACACTCGTACTGACTTCGCTCAAGTGACTTGTCACTGCTTTGCTCTCCTGCTCCCCATGACTCATCTTTTCGCTCAATCCGGTCAGCGAATCCCTGAATGCCGTGAGGGACTGACTGAATTGTGCGAATTTTGCCGACAGCTGTTCGGCCCGCGCCTGGTTATCCGCCAGCGCCTTATGCTGCTCATCCAGACGTGTATCGAGGCTTTTTGCAAGTCCGCTGTTCGTCTTATGCACGACCTCGATGATCTCCTTTCGGATCGTCTCCATCTGCCGGCTCACGTCGTCAAGACGAGCGTTCACATCAATACGGAGCTGATCGCGATCTTGCTTATTTTTGACATCTTGCGCATTGAGGCTTTCGCGTACCTGATTGTAACGAGTTGTGCCATCCACCTCCAGCTTGCCGGCCAACTGTTCGAGCCGTTTGGTTTGTTGCTCAAGCTGCAGAGAGCGCTGCTTGAAATCTTCCTGCTTGGCCTGGAGCTCCTGAGCTTGATGCAACGCCCGCTCCAACTCGCCGCGCAGCTGGGGCAACTCCTGTTCCCGAAGCACTGAAATCTCCTGACTCTGGCGCGCGCGAGTCTGTGCCGACTCGTCGCTCGACTGCTTTATGCGCTGCTGAAGATTCTTTTCTGTCTGTTTGAGATCAGACTGTTGGGCAACGCAGCCTATCGACAACAGAGCATAGACCACACAGATCGTCGCCCACGTTCCGTTTGTATTTGAATCGTTCCACATTATTGCACCTACGAATGATCCAGCTCCCCACCGCAAGCTACATGGTCTTTGGTGAAGGGCAACAAAAGAATCCCCGGCTCTCTCTTTACGGACTACAAAATCGCAACCTGCGTGATAAAAATACGCCGCCTACTTTCCGGACTTTATCAAAATGCGGCCTCGCCTATTCTGCTGATAGCACGACTCCGCATGCTCATTGCAGGCCGGTCGCTCTTTCCCATACGACACCACGGACAGGCGATTGGCAGCAACACCGAGTTCGACCAGATAGTTCCGGGCGGCTTTCGCCCGTTTTTCCCCGAGTACAAAGTTGTAAGCGCCTGTTCCGCGCTCATCACAATGCCCTTCGACCTTGACCAGCGCATTCGGATTGGACTTCATCCACTCCGCATCGTGACTTAACGATTGACGCCCTTCCTCGGAAATCACCCAGCTATCGTAACCGAAAAACACATCTCGCAGACCTGCTGCAGCTGAAGCGGCCTGCTCGGCCCTGCTGATCTCGTCCATTTGTCGCCCGGCACTGCCAGAGGGGTCCTCCTTGGCCAGCATCGTACCACTGCCCAAACGCTCTTCCGAAGGGTTCTTGTCGAGGCCCCGAAGCCCGCCACCACCCGACTGAACGCCGGTGTCCGGGAAGCTGCCGACACCGGACTTGGAACTATCCGTCCCCCCCTTCGCCATCCCTTGAGTGGACTGGGAGTCTCCGCCGGATTGTACGGATTTTTTTGAGCAGCCAGGCATACTAATCAATGCTATGCCCATCACCAGCACCGAGCCACATGTCCAGAGCGTCCTATTCATACATCTTTCTCCTTTCCCTAGGTTAGCCATCTTGATCATTTACTTACCTTCATAATCCGGTACGGTCAACATGTCATCGTCACGATGCTGGAGACCAGGAAGGCGCACTGTTGTGCGTCCCCTGGAAGGTAAGCCTTTCTCTGCCCTTCCCATCGGCATCGATCATATAAATGTGGCTCTTTCCATCGGCTGTCGAACTGAACGCCAGATGCCGGCCATCCGGCGACCAGGAGGGTGAATCGTCGATACCCGGTCCCGTCGTCAATTGCGTTCGCTTCTGTCCGTCCGGCGAGATGATACACAGCTTGTACTCTCTATGTGTCCGGCATACATAGGCGATCCAGTTCCCGCGCGGCGACCACACTGGCGCCGCGTTGTAATCTCCTTCAAATGTCAGGCGGCGCACGTTCGATCCGTCTGAACTCATCAAGAACAGTTGCGGTCCGCCACCCCGATCAGACACAAATACCAGCTCTCTCCCGTTCGGAGACCAGGAAGGAGACAAGTCGCCGGACGGATTCACCGTCAAGCGCTGGATGGCTTTCGTCCTTGTATCCAACCGATAGATTTCAGAATTGCCTTCATAACTGGAGGCAAATGCCAGGAAGTTTCCATCAGGAGACAGTGCCGGAGTGATATTCAGCCCTCCAAAAGAAATCACCGTCCATCGCTTGCCCGTCGCCAACTCAATCATGTCGATATCCTGTGTATTGCGATTGCGATAGGCGGTGAAGATCAGGAATCGTCGATCCGGAGACCATTGCGGCATGAGGTTCAGAAACCCATCGGCAGTGAGCTGGCGCGTATCGTAGCCATCATAATCCATCACGAACAATTCGCGGGCAGTTCCCTGCTGAGCCACATAGGCGATCTTCGTTCGCGCAATGCCCGGCTCGCCCGTGTAACGAAACACAAGTTCGTCGGCAAAGCGGTGCGCCATCTGCCGCACAACCGAGGGCGATCCCGCATAGCGCTTCCCCCCTACGACTTCATCGCTTCCGCTGTCATAGACGAAGCCTTCCATATTTACGTCGGATTGATCACCCACCGCTTTCCAGGTTGCGGTTCCCCAGACCAAGACTGAGACACCCTTCTCAGCCGCCTGTTTAAATACAGCCTTAGAGCCAGCCCCCTTCCCATTGCGAACATCTGCCATTTGAATACCGAGACCGGGCAAATCCACCAAATCAAAGACCAGGGACCGTCTCACATCATGTTTGAGGACTTCTTCGATCCTCCCCGCCAACCAATCGGAGCCTCCCGTGTTTGCTATCTCCGCAACACCCAGGGAAATCTTTTGGAAGTCGGGGCGGGTAGCTTCGAGAAATACATCCGCCGCCCCGGATTCCAGAATACCGACAGCTCCCGCCAACAGCAGGGCTCCCCCGAACCAGGCGCTGATCAGTTTCACTCGTGTCATCCGGCCGATTCTCCAACTCGAAATACCATTTCTATATCTTTATAGCTGTCTGCCATATCTGCAGGAAACACGGGCAGCACTCGCGGCCGCAGCACAGCGCGCTGACCCGCCATATCAAAATAAGCATTCCCGGACGACTGTTGCACGACCACGTCTTTGATGATTCCATCCCGTTGAAGCCGAAACTTGACGATCATCGTATAGCTTTGCCCCGCCATATCGACCGGAGGCGGCTCCCACTGGCTGCTGATAATGGACTGCACGCGAGCCCAGTAAGGATTCGACCCAGCCGTACCGGAAATTCTCAAGGTCGTTTCAGGGGTCTTGACCACCGGAATTTTCACCTCTTGCTGAGGCACCGGCTTAACTGACATCTCGCCCGGCTTCACCTCTTTCGGGATATCCAGTTTGGCCGCAGGCCGAATCTGTTTGATCTTTTTCAGCTCTTCTTCTAGCTCACGATTCAGATCCTCACTTACCGTCGACCGCTGCGGAATCTTTGCAACCGGGTCTTGCCTCACATCCGGGACAGATGGGATATTGAGCATCTTCGCTGCCTGTTGGGGCTGAGCGACCATTTTTTTTGCAGGGCTCAGTTCTCCAAACTTCGGCGCATCCGGTGGAAGCTGAAGATCCTGCAATATATCCCTTCTCTTCTCGCCTATTGGAGGCGCGGCAGAAGGGGCCGTGCTGGGGACCACGGCCTTGACTAACGGCTCCAGCGCCGGTTTCGCAGCCTCAGGCTGTCTCGCGGGCGTCGAGAGACTGACCAGCGACACTTCCACAGACGTCAAAGGCCGTTCACCCTTTTGCGGAAGCCGAAGCCCGACCGCCACGAGCAAGACGACTATATGAAGGACCAGAGACAGCACCACCGTGCGTTTGAGCCGAGCGGACAGCCTGGATCGATCGTCCCGATTGAACCACGCATCTGATAGGACCGACGCCTGGGATACCATAACAATCCCGCCCCCTCACGCACGTTGCATCAACTTTTCCGCGGTGGGAGACGAGGAGGATCTAACTCCCCCACGCGTTCTGGACCGACCGGTTCCGTGACCATCCCGATCTTCTCAATCCCGGCCTTTTTGACGCCGTCCATGACTTGCACCACAACACCGTAAGGCACGTCGCGATCGGCCCTGAGATACAGCGACACATCGGGATTATCTCGTTTCAAGAATTTCAACTTCTGTTCCAGCTGAGCCACTCCGATTGGATCCTTGTCGAGGTATAGGCGCTGATCCTTTTCGATTGTGAGTACCGTGCGCATTTCCGGCTTAATCGAATTCGTGGCTGAAGTCGGTAACTTAATGTCCATCCCTCGATAGAGCATCGGGGCGGTAACCATGAAAATTATCAAGAGGACGAGGACCACATCGACGAGAGGGATGACGTTGATTTCCGCTAAAAACCGGCGATGACGGAGTTCAAGGCTCATCCTTGAACTCCGACCGGAACTGGTTTCGTCTTCGATACGGTGGCGGTCGAGAGGGAGGCCAAGATTTCAATAGTGACTGAATCCAATCGGAATGCAGTGTTTCGAATCCGAGTAAGGAAGTAATTATAGGCAATGACTGCAGGGATAGCGGTGAACAGACCTGCTGCCGTCGCGATGAGGGCCTCCGCAACGCCGGGAGCGACAGCAGAAATACTGGCAGTCCCCTGGGTGCCGATCTCACGAAATGCATCGATGATTCCCATCACGGTCCCAAGCAGTCCGATAAACGGAGTAATATTTCCCGTTGTGGCAAGGAACGGAAGATAGCTCTCAAGGCGTGAGAGTTGGCTTTGCGCAAGATGGGAGGCCGTCCGCTCCACCACATGTCGATCAACTGGTCCCGATCCGTTACTACCCCTCCCCTCGACTGACCCAGCCCCCACACGTTCCATGACCCCTTCGAATACACATGCGCTGGGGCTTCCTTCAATTCGTCCAGCTTGCCGATACAGCTCACCGAGATCCCGTGCTTTCACGAGGATAGCCAGAAACCGCTTGTCCTCCTGATCTGCCACCCGAAATACTCGCCATTTGGAGAAAATAATGGCCCACGAGATGACTGAGAATATCAACAGGAGCAAGAGCACGATCTTGGAAACTGAGCCGAGTGAGCCCAGCACTCCAGTTAGACCTGTTTGAAACATACGGCGATGACCTTTCCCGGTTCTAGAAGAATGCTGAAAAAGTCCCCGGGGCTTTCCGAGGATTAAGGCTGAGGTCAAGGCTGAGAAAAAAAGAGTCTGATCCTCTTCTCAGCCTTGACCTCAACCTACATCAGAGATTGCGCACTCATTAGCGCGGCCTTACGAAGCAGCCTGCGCGCGGTTCTCCTCTTGTCCTAGAAGTGCAAACTGTTGAATTTCCACTGTACCACAATAATTTTCTGCACCCTGCTAGGGAGCAATCACAGTTCTGCTTACAGAGTTTAGCAAACTCAGAGGAAATTGGCGGGGCCGACGGGATTTGAACCCGCGACCTCCAGATTGACAATCTGGCGTCCTAACCAGCTGAACGACGGCCCC